>NZ_WTKZ01000033.1:38742-49133 GCF_011378805.1 Pseudoalteromonas sp. Z9A6 | reverse complement strand
CTAGGATATTAAAACTAACAGTGCTATAACTTTTTAGTATGATTGTTTTTTAAACATATGTTGTGTTTATACAAAGATTTTAGCTAGAATACGCACGAAATTTACACTGCTGGTATTTAGCAGTTAAATATAGATTCTTAAAGGACTTAGAATAATAGTATGAAAGACAAACGAGTAGATGATTTATCAGAAGAATGCACATCAGAGCAAGAACGAAACGCTTACTACCGTGCTTGTATCGCTGAATTTCAACAATTAGGTTACCAAGAACAGTATTTGGCTCAGTTAACTGATGACTTAGTTCCCGTGCTAGGTGTTAATCCTTCAAATAAAAATACGTAACCCGCTTAAATTTCAAACTAATTACACTTTTAAACCAAGCATATGTGCAATCTGTAACCATATAGTCGTTTTTGGTAGAAAAGTGTTTGACATATTTTCTGAAATCTTTATTATACGCCCCACAAGACGGAGAGGTGTCCGAGTGGCCGAAGGAGCTCCCCTGCTAAGGGAGTATAGAGTTTGTAGCTCTATCGAGGGTTCGAATCCCTCCCTCTCCACCATTTCTTTTAATGGCGTGTTTTGTAAAATTTTAAAGTATGGGTGCATAGCTCAGCTGGATAGAGTACTCGGCTACGAACCGAGCGGTCGGAGGTTCGAATCCTCCTGCGCCCACCATACTTTAATAACTCGCTTAGAGTCTAAATAAGCAAAAGCTCTACTTAGAGTTAAAATAAGTAAACTATAAAGTGGGTGCATAGCTCAGCTGGATAGAGTACTCGGCTACGAACCGAGCGGTCGGAGGTTCGAATCCTCCTGCGCCCACCACTTTATAGACTCTCACTTAGAGTAAAAACAAGTAATAGTAAAAATGAAAGCGGGTGCATAGCTCAGCTGGATAGAGTACTCGGCTACGAACCGAGCGGTCGGAGGTTCGAATCCTCCTGCGCCCACCACTTTCATGTTTTCATACACTTTTAAGTGTAAGAAAAATAAGCCGATGGAAATCGGTTTTTTTATGCCTGAATTAATACGCTCTGCTTAGAGTTTAAATAAGCAATCTATGAAAGTGGGTGCATAGCTCAGCTGGATAGAGTACTCGGCTACGAACCGAGCGGTCGGAGGTTCGAATCCTCCTGCGCCCACCACTTTCATAAACAAGCCGACATTAAGTCGGTTTTTTTGTGCCTAAAATAAAGTGAAATAAAGTGAAGTGTAGGTTTAGGCGAATTGAGAACCAAGCAGTCGGAGGTTCACTCTTACAAGATACGTCCTGCGCCCACCACTTTCATAAACAAGCCGACATTAAGTCGGTTTTTTGTGCCTGAAATAAAGTGAAGTGTAGGTTTAGGCGAATTGAGAACAAGCAGTCGGAGGTTCACTCTTACAAGATACGTCCTGCGCCCACCACTTTCATAAACAAGCCGACATTAAGTCGGTTTTTTTATGCCTGAAGTGTGAGAAAGTCTTCAGCTATCAGTTAAACCGAACTAAACACCACAGTTAAAATTCCAAGACGCACAGGCAAGCTCACTGACTTCGATGTGATAAATGATAGCTAATCATTTATCAATGAGAGATACAAGACGTAGGGCTTGCTTACGTTAGAAGCGCAGCTTCTGATTTATAATGTTTTAATCACTTCTCTAAAAGCGCAGCGCCTCTTAACCTCTTTGTGAATAACGCCCTTAAAAACTAAAATGCACAAAGAAAAGTGAAAGAGGAGTAAATGAGAAGTCCAAAATCACCATGAGTATTTAAACGCCTTTAAGCTACGATCTACAAATAATACCACCGCCAACTTTTCAATGTAGGCGAAGAGCTTACTCACGTAGAAGTGCCGCTTCTTCTAGCTACGAATCAGACGGTCATAGGTTCACTCTTACAAGATACGTCCTGCGCTTAGCATTTCTATTACTAATTAGGTTAATAGAAAATAAACCGATGAAAGTCGGTTTTTTATTCAAAGTAAACTGTAAAATAAGGCGTAAGTTCGCTTTGAGTTCATAAAATTGAAGGTCTACTGTTTAAAAACTCTAATCCAATACGTTCTAATATCGGCTTGTATTATATCTAACTCGCTTTGGCGTATTTGACTAGTATTCAAAAAAGACCCTATGGATACTGTGAAGCTGTTACATAAAAGTTACAAAATTAACGTTCACACACACATCAAAAGGTCGAACATGCACACAATAAATAAAACAGCATTATCAATAGCCGTTGCATTGGCTTGCTCAATGCCACTTCATGCTCAAGAGGCTTCCACTGAAGAAATACAAACACCAGAGAAAAAAGCTAGCTCGTTAGAAATTATTTCTGTAACAGCAACTAAACGTAAAACTAGACTTATGGAAACCCCAGTTGCCATTACGGCATTGACTGAAGCAGAACTAAGACAAAATGGGGTTAACAGCGTTAAAGATATAGCTAACCTAGTGCCAGGGTTAGATATCTCCACAGCGACGGATCAATCAGCTCCAGTTATTTCTATGCGTGGTGTACGCTCTACTAATATTACCGAGCTTGGCGACCCTGCTGTTGGCGTTCATCTTGATGGTATTTACTCACCAAGAATGCAAGGTGCACTTGCTTTAATGTATGACATTGAACGAGTTGAGGCATTAAGGGGGCCACAAGGCACGCTATTTGGTCGAAACTCTACAGTTGGTAGCATTAATGTTATTTCAGCAAAACCGGAGTTTACTCACTTATACGGCAATGTGAACGTTGAAGCAGGTAAATACAACAGCAAAAATATTGATGGCGTAATTAATATTCCAATTAATGACGAATTTGCAGTACGGTTTTCTGGCAAAGGATTAAAACGAGATTCTTACCTTGAAGGTTACTACGATCCTAACCAATACGACTCAAGACGATTAAGCGACGATATACTCAATGCTCCTGTTATCTCAGAGGATTCTTATCAAGGTATTGGCCAAACAGTCACGCAGCGAGAAAACTGGTGGATTGATGGTGCAGGCACAAATCCAGAGGCGCAAAAAGTTCGCCAATTAACCCCCGCAGAAAAAGACGACTTTTATAACAACGCTAATGAATACTCTTTCAGAATTAGTACGCTTTGGGAGCCGTTAGATGGTGGCTTTTCAAATCATACCGTTTTTCAAAAGTACGTAAATAACAGCAACAATAATCTCGATTTAGTTAATTGCGATAAAATTCGCGGTAGAAGTGAAGAGCTGGGCGGCGATTGCGCAAACTTTTTACCTAGTGACAATACATATCAAGCTGTTGTAAATGTGCCAGGTAAGCTTAATTTAGATATCACCTACCTTAGAAATACCCTTAACTACGATATCAGTGATGAATATTCGCTTGTATGGCTACTTGGGTATGAGGATATGGAACGCTCTTCAGCACAAGATAGCGAAGTCGGCCTCGATCCTTGGGATGGGGCAACGTACTTTTTAGATGGCACTGGTGCTGAATCTTTTTCTACAGAAGTGCAATTACAATCTGACGAATACGGCGATTTTATTTGGATTGTTGGTGCTAACTATTTCCACGAAAAAACCACGACCTTAGGTTATTACGATAACCCAATGGACGATAAAGCCTTTTGGGATCAACCTGATCGCTCTACAGACGCATTCGCTTTGTTTGGCCAAGGTACATACAATTTAACTGAAAAATTACATCTAACACTTGGTTATCGTTTTAGTGATGAAACGAAAGAAGATAAAGGAGGCAAAACATACCGCTGCTCTAATGCCGATGGTTGCGCTGTTGGTTGGTTAAATAGAACAGATCTAAATAACTTACCAGTTGATTACTACGAAGATCCTTCAATTTATGCGTCATACTTTGCAAACGATAATAAAGGAAGTTGGCAGCATCATGACTTTCGTGTTGGTTTAGACTACGACATTTCACCTGAAACGATGGTTTATACCTATCTTGCCAGTGGTTTTAAAGCCGGCGGAATTGGTGATGTATATGAAGTCGTAAATGATAGAACGGGTGACGTAACACGCTTTGAAACTAAGTTCGACCCAGAAGAAGTACTTACATGGGAGCTTGGCGCTAAATCGAGCTTTTTTGATAATTCATTAAACTTAAAAGCCGCGTTTTTCTACACAGATTACACCGACATGCAATACGCATCAGTGGGCTCAATCGGTAACGTAGAGCGCTTATCTGTGGTAGAAGATGAAGATGGCTCTCCCGTTTTAGATAGCAATGGCGAGCCTGTACTTGATTTTCAAAACAAGCCTGTGATTGCTTATTACACACAAAATGTTCCTAGTTCAACAATCAAAGGTATTGAGCTTGAGTTTGATTGGAAGCCATATCCAAGCGGGCGTATCACCGGTTATGTAACCTGGACCGATGCCAAAGTGACGGACGATTGGAATACTAAGTGGGATTACGATGCTGAGTATCTTTTTGATATTTCTTATGAGGAATCAAAAAATCCTGAAAATACACTGCTATCAACCAATCTTAAAGGCAATAACCTAGCGATGACGCCTAAGTTCACGGCAAACATCAGCTACACACATACATTTGATTTAGGTGAATATGGTTTTATCCATAGTTGGCTTAATGCGAGCTGGAAAGATGAATCGTACTCAACAGTATGGAATGTTGATAAACACTTAGATGATATGGACTTTAGCGTGTCGGACGAGGCGACAAAATACATTGACGATAGCCGAGATGCATTTGCAGTCTATAACGCGTCAATTAAATATGAGCCGCAAGGACAAAGCTGGTACGCAGAAGTATTCGTTAATAATGCCTCTGATGAAACTATTCAATATTGGAATAATACTAGCAAAGGAATTCCAAAAGGCAGCTTTGGCATGCCAAGGTATTACGGTGTAAGAGCTGGTTTTTCATTCTAGATAACCTAACCACAATTAAACTTCCCACAGTCAATATACCACTGTGGGAGGTGTACAATTTAAATAAGGATCAATAATGAAAACTAAGCTTATTAGCTCGTTAGTTGCAGGTTGTGTGTTTATCTCACCTTTTACATATGCCAATTATTTTAAAGATAATTTTTCATGGGGTTACGATAATACCATTTGGAATGCGCGAAGTGGCGACAATGGCTCGCCTTTTGGCTGTGAATTTTCCCCTGCAATGATTAACCCAAGCCAACAGGGGATCACGCTTTCATTATCGCAAGGCGCATGTGCCGAGCTGCAAAGTAATAATTTTTATGGCTTTGGCAAAGTGCAAGGCAGTGTTAAGTCAGGAAATACACAAGGCACTGTGTCTTCCATTTTTACTTACACATCGTGGTGGGATTCACCCGGCAGAGCATGGCAAGAGATAGATATTGAGCTTTTACCCTCCCTTGGGAACGTTGTTCATACCAATGTGATTTATCAGCCGCAAGGTGGCACTTATCAAAGCTGGGAAAAGGACATCGACTTAAGTCAGTTTGGGCTTGATTACAGAGAAAACTTATTAACTATTGGCTTTGATTGGTCTAGCAACTCGATTCGTTGGTACTTGTACGACGCTCAAGGAAATGAGCAAACATTAAGAGTGCTCTACAAAGACAATGGCGATGGTCATTTAGCTGAAAATGAAATTCCCGCGTATGCATGGCCGATGGATAATACAAAAATAATGATTAACCAATGGAATGGTGATAACTCAACCGAAGGCTATTACTTCCCAGGTCAATACTATGGCAGTCCGTCGTGGGCCTATTATGATTTTATTGAATATATTCCAAATTAAATCAATCGCTTCATGTTTTTTAAAACGATATTTTTACTCGAAGGTTTTTAATGTTTCAGATCAAAAATTCTAAATTATTACGTTGCCTATTTTCGTTAGTTGCCGCGTTAACATGTCAGTATTCATATAGTGCTGAAAATGTGCAGGTAAAATGGCCGAATGTGAACACTAAGCTCAAACGCGATCCCGCTGTAGAAGCGCAAATTGAACAGCTGCTCGCAAAGATGACCATAGAGCAAAAAGTAGCACAAATGATTCAGCCCGAAATTGGTTACTTAAGTGTTGAGCAAATGCGTAAATATGGGTTTGGTTCATACCTCAATGGTGGTAATACAGCGCCCTATGGCGACAAACGCGCTGATCAGGCCACATGGTTAAAATATGCGGATGAAATGTACCTAGCATCAATGGACTCAACGAAAGACGGTATTGCAATACCGACTATTTGGGGAACCGATGCCATGCATGGGCATAGCAATGTTTATGGCGCTACGTTATTTCCGCACAATATTGGCTTAGGAGCTGCGCATGATGCCGATTTAATTAAACGCATAGGCCAAGCAACAGCGAAAGAAGTGTCAGCCACTGGGATTGAATGGAGTTTTGCTCCTACTGTCGCTGTAGTCAGAGATGATCGCTGGGGCAGAACCTATGAAAGTTACTCAGAAGACCCTGAATTAGTTAGGCTGTATGCGGGTAGTATGGTGACAGGTATTCAAGGTGATATAGGCGCTGACTTTTTAAAAGGCAGTAACCGTATTGCCACCGCAAAACATTTTGTGGGCGATGGTGGCACTGAGCGAGGCGTTGATCGCGGAAATACGCTTATCGATGAAAAAGGATTAAGAGATATTCATAGCGCAGGTTACTTTTCGGCTATTAATGAAGGTGTGCAATCAGTGATGGCATCCTTTAATAGTTGGAATGGCAAACGTGTGCATGGCGATAAACACTTATTAACGGATGTACTTAAAAACCAACTTGGTTTTGATGGGTTTGTAGTCAGTGATTGGAATGCTCACAAGTTTGTAGAAGGCTGCGATTTAGAGCAATGTGCGCAAGCAATTAACGCCGGCGTTGATGTGATTATGGTACCAGAGCATTTTGAAGCGTTTTATCATAATACTGTTAAGCAAGTGAAAGACGGTGTAATAGCCGAATCAAGAATTAACGATGCCGTTAGACGTTTTTTAAGGGCTAAAATCCGCTGGGGTGTTTTTGTTAAAGGAAAGCCATCTTCACGACCTGAATCACAACACTCACAGTGGTTAGGTGCCTCCCAGCATCGTACGTTAGCAAGAGAAGCGGTTCGTAAGTCACTCGTTCTATTAAAAAACAACGAAAACGTGCTGCCAATCAAAGCGAGTAGCCGCATCTTAGTTGCCGGCAAAGGCGCGAATGCAATTAATATGCAAGCGGGTGGCTGGAGTGTTTCTTGGCAGGGCACAGACAATACCAATAGTGACTTTCCTAATGCGACCTCTATTTATGCAGGTTTAAAGTCGCAAGTATTAAAAGCAGGCGGTGAAATAAGCTTAAGTGAGTCTGGTGAATATAAAACCAAGCCAGATGTAGCCATTGTTGTTATTGGTGAAGAGCCTTATGCTGAGTGGTTTGGTGATATAGAAATGCTAGAGTTTCAGGATGAAAGCAAACATGCCCTTGCACTGCTGAAAAAACTTAAGGCAGACAATATTCCGGTAGTTACCGTATTTTTAAGTGGTCGCCCGCTTTGGGTCAGTAAAGAGCTCAATGCATCGGATGCCTTTGTTGCTGCATGGTTACCAGGCTCTGAGGGTGAGGGGGTTGCAGACGTATTATTAACAGATAAAAACGGTAACAGCCAGTTTGATTTTACCGGTAAGTTGAGTTTTTCGTGGCCTAAATACGACAATCAATTCAGCCTTAACTTAGGGGATGTAGATTACGACCCGCTCTTTGCCTACGGCTACGGGCTAACTTATCATGACGCAATAAATATGCCTATTGTGAGTGAAGCAACGAGCCCTAAAAAAATCGTTAAAAGCGATGCACATCCACTGTTTGTAAAAAGTTTAGCTAAAAATGTCACATGGGCGTTGGCCGATACAACAGCAAAGGTTTTAACTAGTGGTTCATCGGCCACCAGTGGCGATAAAAAAAGTTTGTTAATGCAATCGGTTAATTTATCGTATCAAGAGGATGCAAGGCAGTTTAAGTGGCAATCTCAATCCTCAGATGCAACGCTTAGCCTAAGTTACTTAAAACCTACGCTACTCGAACGCAAATTTAAATCAGGTTACCTTGAGCTAAAAATGCGATTAGATAAAGCTCCAGAGCAAGGTGCACAGTTACAAGTAATGTGTAATTTAGATAACTGTTTAAGAAGTATTGATTTTTCATCGTTTGAAAAAACAATGGTAGATAAGCGCTGGCATACTTTATCAATCGCACTCAATTGCGCCGATAGCGAACTGATTGAACAAACCATGTCAGATGTAATTCGTATTTCAGCTCAGCGTTTAAGTTTAGCAGTTGCAGATATCGCGTTGACTGCAAAACCTAATAATGACGCATTATCAATCACGTGCTCAAAATAAATAAGGCAAAGGCAGTTGATAATAAGTAAGCTATTCAACTGCCTTTAAAGTTGGACGTATTAATTTGAATTCCAAAAATCCCAGAAGTCATCTTTTCTGGTTGTTTCAGAGCTGCGGTTGGATTGTGTATGCAATGTTGACCGAGCTAATGATAAAAATACCAAGCGACGAGCCATGGTCGATACACATTCCGCATTTAATTATTGATGTAGCGTGTGGCTTTTTAATCACCTTACTTTTAAGAAGGGCTTATAACTGCTCAAATAGGCAAGGGATTAAAGTTAAAATAGCACTGCATCTGGTGCTGCTGTTAACTGCCACATTCATTTGGACACAAATTAAATGGGCGTCTTTGCAGTGGTTATATGGCAATTGGTGGCTTTCAATGACATGGTTTGACTTTGGTACATGGACGTCTGCATCGTTAACTATGCTCTCAACGTGGACTGCTTTTTATTACGGGATCAAAATATATCTCGACAATTTAGAGCAAACTCAAAAAGCCGCTGAAGCGACACACCTAGCGAAAGAGTCACAGCTAAAAATGCTTCGATATCAGCTTAATCCGCATTTTATGTTTAACAGCATTAATGCTATTTGCACCTTAATCTTAAAAAAAGAAAGTTTGCAGGCAGTTAATATGCTCGAAAAGCTTTGTGATCTACTGCGCCATAGCTTGTATACCGATCCACTTGAAAAAGTAGCGATTAAAGAAGAAATTGCCATATTAAAAACCTACTTAGATATAGAGCAATGTCGATTTGCCGACCGGTTAGAGGTTAATATTAGCGTTGATGAACCATGCAACGATTTATTAATACCTTCTTTATTAATTCAACCATTGGTAGAAAACGCGTTAAAACATGGTATGCGAGCAGATCAAAAAATGGTGATCACAATTAATGTTGAAAAAACAAAATCCGCATTGCTCATTAAAGTTGCAGATACTGGTAAAGGGTTTGACGACAATAAAAAATCTAAAAGGGGCATTGGCTTGGCTAATTGCGAGCAACGCTTAAAATTAATGTATGGAAATAGTCATCGCATTGAAAAAGGCAATGCCAAATCAGGCGGCGCATGGCTTTGTATTTCTCTTCCTATTAATGGTTTGCAATAATGATTCAATTAAAAACATTACTTGTTGATGATGAATACAGCGCTATTGAAGGCTTGCGTATTCGTTTAGAAGCCTTTGCTGAAATTGAAGTGATTGGCAGTGCACAAAGTGTTGATGAAGCTATTAACGTACTTAACAAACATGACGTTGATTTAGTTTTTCTAGATATAGAAATGCCAACAAAATCAGGCTTTGAACTAATTAAACATTTTCAACCAGAAAGCTGCCCAGCGGTTATTTTTGTTACTGCGTTTCACCAGCATGCCGTTAAAGCATTTGAGGTAAGAGCCCTTGACTACTTACTCAAGCCCGTTAAATTAGCTCGCCTATCAGAAGCCATAGAAAGAGTAGTAAAAACAGAGCAACTCCACAGAAAAAACACATTGATTGAAGTACACCAATCGCTGATAGAAAACGAGCATCAAGAATTAGAAAGCTCAAAAAACTCAGAGTATAAATTTGAAGCCGAAAACTTGGTCATCCAAGATGCTAAAAACCCAATTCAAATAATTCCGTTTAAAGATATTTTATGGATTGATGCCGCAGGCGATTATATGTGTGTTCATACACTGGCTGAAACCCATGTAATGCGAGCGCGTTTAAAAGATCTTGAAAAAAATACCCTGCCAGAAGACTTCTTACGCATACATAAATCAACGATTGTTAATTTAAGCCACATTAAACAGCTCAACCCATTACGTAATTCTGAATATATGGCGGTGTTAGATAACGAAAAAACACTCAAGGTAAGTAGAACGTACAGTAAAAACTTAAAGAGCTTAATAAAACAATAACGGTGGTTTTTTAGTTACACCATCGTCAACATTATCAATGTGGACGTAGTGCTTACTCACGTTAGAAACACAGTTTCTCATTGCTAAAACCTAAAACCTAAAACCTGCGCGAGGTAAACTCCCGCCTACAATATAAAAATTGCGCTTGCAAAAGGCTCGGTGTTTTATTTTTATTAC
>NZ_WTKZ01000033.1:0-38705 GCF_011378805.1 Pseudoalteromonas sp. Z9A6 | reverse complement strand
GACCGCTGACCGCTGACCGCTGACCGCTGACCGCTGACCGCTGACCGCTAATTCTTAAAACCTGAGCTGCTCTTTAAACTTAGCTATGTTATTTTAAACGCCTTGTTTAAAAGGATATTGCAGTATGTTTAAAACCCTATTTATTACTTTATTTTTTATTTTTAGCGCCATTTTTATTGCAAGCGTGCACGCCCACGAAGTTAATAACTCACTTGTAGTAGGTGCGCAACAATATGCTAAATATTTACCGCAGTTAAAAAATAAACGTGTAGGGCTAGTCGTTAATCAAACATCAATGGTGGGGCAAACTCACTTAGTAGATGCGCTGCTGACTAAAAATATTAATATAACTAAAATTTTTGCACCTGAGCATGGCTTTCGTGGCGATCACGATGCGGGCACCCATGTGAAAAATGCCGTTGATGGTAAAACAGGTATTCCACTTATTTCTATTTACGGTAAAAATAAAAAACCAAGCCAAGCTGCTTTAGCCGATGTTGATGTGATTATTTTTGACATTCAAGATGTGGGAGTGCGTTTTTATACCTACATAAGCTCTATGCACTACATGATGGAAGCCGCTGCAGAGCAGGGGATAGAATTTTTAGTGCTCGACAGGCCCAACCCAAATATTGCCTACGTTGATGGGCCAATATTAGAGCCAGAATTTAAATCGTTTGTAGGAATGCACCCAATTCCTGTTTTACACGGCATGACCGTTGGCGAACTTGCCAAAATGATCAAGGGCGAGGGCTGGATCAATAAAGCGCCCGATTTAAAATTAACGGTGATCCCTGTTGATCATTACACTCGCAAAAGTACATACAGCTTGCCTGTAAAACCCAGCCCTAACTTACCTAACGATCAAGCCATTGCGCTTTACCCATCACTTTGCTTTTTTGAGGCAACGCCTATTAGCATTGGTAGAGGCACCGACTTTGCATTTCAAGTAATTGGCTATTCGCCAGTAGCATTAGGTGATTTTAATTTTACACCGCGCGCAATTAAAGGCGCTGCTTTAAACCCTAAATTTAAAAACCAAACCGTGCAAGGGCTCGATTTAAGACAAGCAAATATTACAGGTTTAAATTTAACTTACTTAATAAATGCGTACACGGAGCTTAGTAAAAATAACATCTCGTTTTTTGAGCGTGCTGACTTTATGGATAAGCTAGCGGGTACTAATAAATTGCGCTTAGCTATTGAAGCAGGGCAATCAGAAGCGCAAATAAAACAAAGCTGGCAGGCGGGACTTGCACAATTTAAAGCGCAAAGAGCGCCTTACTTGTTATATAAATAAGGGCTAAGCATGTTTATTGCTTTAAAAAATCAAAGGTATGGTTATATCAAACAAGCATTTATAGTGGCATTGAGCTTTATTATTGTGGGTTGTAGTACACCACCTGAGCCTATTAGCTCGGTGCTACCACTTACAAAAAGCCAGCTTGTAGAGCTGCCTAATGCACAAGTGGTTGTAACGTTTCCTGAGGTAAATCCAAGTAGCCGGTTTTATGTAAATAACCGAGGAACGTTTAAAGCTTACAAAGGGCGCGGGCAATTATTAATACAAAACCACAACGCACAAAGCGCCGATATTTACATTAATAATAAAAAGCTCGACGTTAACCAACTAAGCGCCAACACCTTATACAATTACAGTTTGGCAAAAAATACTCACAACGGTGTTAATACCTTTAAAGTTGAAAATATTCTCCCTGCTGGCGCAAGTTTAACGCTGCGTTTTGCATTTCCTACTTTAAGCGATGAACCAAAAAAGCATATAGATTTCAATGAAGTAGACACATTAATTGAACGCGATGTAAAAGCAGGTTTTCCTGGGGCTGTATTGGCCGTTATTAAAAATGGTGAGCTAATAAAGTTAACCGCCTATGGCGATGCAAAGCAATATCAGCAAAGTGATTTAATGCTACTTCGCCCAGAGCCCATGCAAACTAATACTTTGTTTGATCTTGCCTCAAACACCAAAATATTTGCCACAAACTTTGCACTTATGAAATTAGTAAGCGAAGGGTTATTAAATATTAATAAATCCGTACAAAGCTACCTAAGCGAATATAAAGGTGAAGGGCGAGCAAAGCGCACAGTAAAAGACTTACTCACACACAGCGCCGGATACCCGCCAGTATTTGACTTTCATCGTAAAGATGGCAGCTACGGCGACGCGTTTTATTCGCAAAACAGTAAAACCACCAAACAGCTATTACTTACCAGCGTGCCTTTTAGTAGTAAATCATCTGGGCAGCATGTTTACTCAGATATTGATTACATGATTTTAGGCGTACTCATTGAGCGCATAACTGGGCAGCCCCTTGACGAATACCTAGAGCAGCAAGTGTACGCGCCATTAAAATTAACTAACACGTTATTTAATCCACTTAAAAAAGGCTTTAAGCCGCAGCAATTTGCAGCCACTGAGCTTAGCGGCAACACACGAGACGGGCGTATTAAGTTTGATAATGTTCGCACCAGTGTTTTACAAGGCCAAGTGCATGATGAGCGCGCTTACTATTCTCTTGATGGCGTAGCAGGGCATGCAGGATTATTTAGTAATGCTCATGACTTAGCGGTGCTTTGCCAGCTATTACTAAATAATGGTGGCTACGGCGACCAACAATTATTTAGTGCAAGCGCCTTAGCGCAATTTTTAACGCCGCAACCAAGCGATGAGACCTACGGGCTTGGCTTTAGACTTGCTGGTAACAACCAAGCAAGGCGCTGGCACTTTGGCCCTTATGCAAGCGCGCAGGCTTATGGCCACACAGGTTGGACGGGTACAGTGACCGTAATTGACCCCGCTTACGACTTGGCTATTGTTTTACTTACCAATGCTCGCCACAGTGCAATTAAAGGCTCGCAAAAACGTTACGAATTTACAGGTAAACAATTTGAAACCGCGCAGTACGGATCGGTAGTGTCGCTTATTTATGAAGCGCTACTAAATCAATAAGCTATCGTATAGGTTAAAACGTACTAACAGCATTACTCTAAGTGATTTATTTACAGGTGACTTGAGTAAGGCAATCCATTAAGCTAAGCGGTTTACAAATCTAAGCCAGTTTATGCTGCTAGGCTTAACAAATAAGCGATAAAACGCGTACAAAGCGAGAGTGGCTCGCTAATAATTAAGGTTAACTTTTTATGCATTGGTATTCTATTTTACCGCCGCTAATTGCGATTGCTATCGTGTTTTGGCGAAAAGAAGTGATTATGGCGCTACTTGTTGCTGTTGCTTCTTCTGAGTTTTTACTTGCCTTTCAGGGCGAAGGTAATAGCTTGTTTGACACTTTTTTAAATACCATTGAACGTATTATTTCGGTTGCCAGCTCGCCAGGTAATACACGCATATTAATATTTAGTATTTTAATTGGTGCACTGCTTGCCTACATTCGCGAATCTGGCGGCGTTGCAGCAACTGTTAATATGCTAATGAACAAAGGAATTGCAAAAAGTAAGCGCCAAGTGGGCTTTTTAACCATGTTTACCGGCATTGCAGTGTTTATAGAATCTAACTTGAGCGTACTTACCTCGGGTATTTTATCGCGTGGCTTATTCGACAAATTTAAAATGAGCCGAGCGCGTCTAGCGTACATTATTGATAGCACCAGTGCGCCAGTGTGTATTTTAATACTACTCAATGGCTGGGGTGCGTTTGTACTTGGTTTGTTAGGTAACTACGAGCTAGGTGAGTCGGCTGTATCGGTGTTATGGGGCAGCGTAGGGTATAACTTTTACGCCATAATTACCCTTGCCATTGTTTTTTACACCATCGCGTTTGATAAAGTGCATGGCCCAATGAAAGAAGCCGAAGAAAAACTAGAGCTTCAAACAACTGACTTAAAAGAAGAAGTAAAAGGCTCTAAAGCGCGTTACATGTTAATCCCGCTTATTACGCTTATTACCAGCATGGTTGGCTTTATGTACTACACCGGTAATGGTGTATTAGCCGAGGGCAGCGGCTCTAAATCAGTATTATATGCAACGGTTTTAGCCATTGTTGTCGCTTACTTTTTAATGATTGGCTCACGTAAATTTACCCATCATCAATTAGTTGATACCGGCTTTAAAGGTATGGGCGAATTAATGCCACTGGTCGCCATTGTACTGCTTTCGCTTACACTTGGCGCAAGCTTAAAAGAGTTGGGTACTGGTGTATTTGTAGCGTCACTTGTTGGCGACTATTTACCTATTTACTTAATAGTACCGGTGCTGTTTTTAACCGGCGCAGTTATGTCGTTTACTACGGGTACATCGTGGGGCACGTTTGCTATATTAATCCCAATTGGTGTGCCACTTATTCAAGCGCTAGGTTTACCACCGTCGCTTGTGGTAGGTGCTATTTTGGGTGGTGGTATATTTGGCGATCATTGCTCGCCTATATCCGACACCAGCGCTGTATCGGCTATTGCATCGGGGTGTGACTTACTCACCCACGTTAAAACGCAGCTACCATATGCCTTATTTGGTGGCGGCCTTACGTTTTTAGCGTACTTAATAACAAGTATTATTGTTTTATAAAATACAATTACTTAAATAGTCAAAAGCCTGCTTATTGCAGGCTTTTTTGTTTTTAAATTAAGACCGAGGCTAGTAATACCAAACTTAACGACGCTCTAGCTATTAAATAAACTATTTAAATATAGACTGAAGTACCCGTATTTATATTTTTTAGGTTATTGTATAGCATGAGCTTTAAGCTTTTTGGTAGCTATAAATTCTTACTTTTTAACTCATATAAGGCTGTAAACCCACACTATGTTTGTAATTGATAATATCATTCTCGTTAGTGCCATTTTAATTTTACTTGGAGTGATCTCGAGCAAGTTATCTGCACGCGTTGGCTTACCAGTGCTGGTGCTATTTTTACTTGTAGGTATGCTCGCAGGTGAAGATGGTATTGCAGGTATTTCATTCGACAACGCAGAGGCCGCACATGCTCTGGGTACTCTAGCGCTTGCTATTATTCTATTTGATGGTGGCTTACAAACGCCCACCAGTTCAATTAAACAAGTGTGGAAACCCGCGTCTGCTTTAGCAACCATCGGTGTGTTATTTACCGCTGTAATTACAGGCCTTGTGGCCACTTATATTTTAGACCTACCCATATTACAAGGTGTATTACTGGGCGCCATTGTTGGTTCTACAGATGCTGCAGCCGTGTTTGCACTTTTACGAAGTGCGGGTATTCACTTGAATAAAAAGCTTAAATCGACCCTTGAAATAGAAAGCGCCTCGAACGATCCAATGGCTATTTTTCTAACGGTTGGTTTGCTCGAAATGCTCGTTAATGACATGCCAGTAGGGCTGGGTTTACTACAGTTATTTGCTCAACAAATGGGTGTTGGCGCTATTTGTGGTCTTTTAATTGGTAAAATATCGGTTTGGTTTATTAATCGAATTAAACTAAATGCATCGGGTTTGTATTTAGTAATGGTAACCGCATTTGGACTGCTTTCATTTGGCCTTTCTGCAACGCTCGGCGGCAGTGGATTTTTAGCTGTTTTTATAACGGGTGTTATTTTAGGGAACAGTAAATTTGTATATAAACGCGGTATTTTTCTGTTTCATGACGGCTTAGCATGGCTTGGGCAAATAACCATGTTTGTTGTATTAGGCCTCCTTATTAATCCGTCGTCATTGGTTGATGTATGGTTAGAAGGACTGCTTATTGCACTGGCACTCATTTTTGTTGCTCGCCCATTAGCGGTAGCGCCTATTTTAAAACTGTTTGGCTTTAATAATCGCGAAACCTTGTTTGTATCTTGGGTTGGCCTTAGAGGCTCAGTACCCATTATTTTAGCTATATTCCCATTACTATTTGGCCTTTCAGGGGCAGAACTTATTTTTAACGTTGTTTTTTTCGTGGTGTTAATTTCAGCCACGTTACAGGGCTCAACAATGCCGTGGATGGCTAAAAAACTAAACTTAGTAGAGCCGCCACCTGATTTGGCTGCTGCAACACTCGAAATCACAGCACTAAACGATATTGATATAGAAATTGTAGAATACACTTTAAGTGACGTTTCTCGGGTTTCTGGGCGCAACTTGTCACATGCTGCACTTCCTGAGAGTGTGGTTGTTGCTATGATTACACGGGGTCCGTCAATCATACCGCCTCGAGGCTCAACTAAGTTAAAACCAAACGATCATTTATTTGTTGTTTTAAAACCAGATAACAGACCTTTTGTTGATTTAGTTTTTACAGCAACTGATAAAACAAACCATCAAGATAGCCACTTAGCGCACAACGAACTTAAAGTGAAAGGGGTAACGTTGGTAGGCGATATATTTTACTCTTACCATATGCACATAGACGCCCCAGAGGGCATAAGTTTGGAAGAAGTAATTAACCAAAAGCTTTCAGGAGAAGTCAGTAAAAGCGATATTGTTGTTATTGGTAATGTGCAAATACGCGTTATAACAATGGTGCATACACGCATAGTTACCATTGGCTTAAAGTACTTAAATAATCCAGAAAAGCGACTTTTAAAGCAGTAATCATTAACAGTGATTTGTTTAGCTGTACTAGCTCAGACTTGATCTGACAGTTACCCATTTTTCTAATGGTGACTGTTAGATTTGAGCTAATACAATCTATATCAAAGATGAATACAACAAAATTACTAAAGAGCAATATCGTGATTTTATAGAGCTTTCCTCACTATTAGATTACATGGGCGATAGTTAACTATCTCTGTGCAGCGCGTAGCGCCTCTGTGTTCTCGGTGGTAATATTTATCTAAATTACCACCAACCTTAACTGAGCCAAACCAACCTAAGCCCCACACTGCCTAACCCCATTACCCGCATGTTTAAGCGCAATAATTTGCCCTTTGCTGTTATGCGCCATGGCGAGCATATCACCGGTATTTATATCGCTTTCAACCGCGTGTTTACCCTTTAAATCACTCAACAGTGAATGCTTAATTTGCACTAGCACCTCGTCATTACAGCTGGCTATGTACCAGTCGTTATCTACCTTCACTAGAGTGCCGTATTCTATGTGGCGTTGTTGGTGGCGGCGTAAATCGTTAGCTAATTGACTATCGAGCGCGTGTTTTTGCTCTGTAATAGAGCTTGCGTAGCTACCAGCTTGGTTTATTTCGTGTGTTTTAATAATTGAATAGTCGTGAATGTCTATAGTGTTAAGTGCGGTGTTATGTACGGTTTTAGGCGTGGTATTTATGCTGTTGTTATTATCAAACACAATAAAAGCAAATACACTCAGAGCGCAGGCAAGGCTGTTTAGCTGCAGCGTAAAGCCGAACTTTTTAGGCTTTGTGTGCGTGGCCTTTTTAACTAGCGCTTTTTGCTGAGTGCTTGTAAGTGTTGTGCGCGCTTTTCGCTCTTTGTAATGTTGTGTGAGCTTTTGATCAAACGGCTCATCAGGCTTGTTCATTGTTTGCTCCTAATAAACGTTTAAGGTTTTGCTTGGCATAGCGCAGCCTTGTTTTAATGGTCTCGAGGCTGCTTTGCGTTATAAGTTCTATGTCGGTGAGCGAAAAGCCTTCTTGTTGTAATGTTATGGCTTCACGCTGTACAAAGCTGAGTTGTTTTAGCGCGGCGTCGAACGCGTCATAACTAATATTTGAGCTGCCTATATGCGAGTCTCCACTAGTTAAGTCACCACTATTTAAATCGCTTTCGCTTTTATCATTTTGTGCTGCTAAATGCGTGTTTTCGTCAAGCTCTACAAAGTGCTGTTGCCTGCGGTATTCGTCAATGAGTGTGTTGCGGGCAAGTTTAAATAACCACGCTTTGGGTGTGGTTTGGGATTGGTAAAGGTGGCGTTTTTCGATTACTTTTAGCCATGTTTGTTGGCTTACGTCGTATGCTAAATGCGTATTAGATTGCGTAACAAGGTAGTGGTATAAGTCGTTACTGTAGAGGGCAATAAGCTGCTCTAAGTAACGATTGTCGCCACTTTTTGCGTAACTTGCCATGCAGTCCTTGCTTGGCGTTTCAAATAACCATGACTTAATACTTAGTAGCATAGGCTCATCGCTTTTATTGTTGTAATTTAAAATCGAGCTGTACAGTTTGACCTGTTTGTAATTGTGCCACACCTTCAATTACTTTGGGGCGATATTTCCAGCGTTTAATAGCTCTTATTGCTTCGCGGTCAAAGGTGCGTTTTGGCTCGGCGTTAATAACTACCGGGTCGATTACTTCACCCGTTGGCGAAATACTAAAGCTTAGTTGTACCCAACCTTCAATACCATCGCGCGCGGCTGTAGTTGGGTATTTAGGGTTTATGCGCACTATGGGTGTTGCATCCCCTGTAGGGCGATTAATGGTATTGTTAATGTCGCCACCAAAATCGTCAATTGTAACTGGCGTAAGGTCGCTAATTGCCAACACAGGATCGGCTGATGCATCAAGCGGTGGAGCTTTTTGCGGCACTTTAGGCATTGGCGGTGGCGGCTGTATTTTTTGTATATGCCTGACTTTTGAATCCTCAGGTGCCTGAAAAATCTCTACTATAATATCGCCCCCTGGTTTAACCGGTGCGCGTTGCTCGCCACTTATTAAATATTGCATAAACGCAAAAGCTGCAAAGGTCATTGCGGCGCCGCCAATAACGGCGCTCGATGTTTTAATAAATACTGGGTTGTTAGGTGCTTCAAGTGTGTGCATAAGCCGCTCCAAATTTTATTGACCACTACTATTAGGGTGTTTTCAAAGCTATAACGGGTGGCAAATCAAAAAGGGGTGAAATAATTTTATAAAAAATGTGGGGTTTAGTTACAATAGCCATTCGCATTCTTTTACTTATTAACTTTTTAGGCTGTTATGCAACTCATTGAAATAAATAAAGCGCGTTACCGTAAACATTTAAACCGTGTTATTGCAGGATGTGGTATTGGTTTGGCTGTAGGCAGCTTGGCTATATCGCAAACGCTGATTGCTTTATTTCCTGATGAAAGTGGCAGCCACTTTCATTGGAACTTAATAGGCGTTGCTATTACAAGCGTTGGGCTTGCGTGGTTACTTAATAAATACCGTACACATAGCTTTATGACTGAAGTTGTTTATGTGTGGGAGCTTAAAAAAGCACTTAATAAAATAACCCGTAAAATGGCTAAGTTAAAAGCCGCTGGCCGTGAAGGTAATGCTGATGCGTTATTAGCGATTCATTATAGCTACGCGGGCTCTCGGTTATTGTGGCAGCTAGACGATAACCTAATCACCATGGACGATTTAGCCATTAAACAAGCTGAGCTTGAATCTGTTGCAGCGCAACATAACGTAACGCTTAATGTTGAAGATTACGATGAAAGCATTTTAAAACAGTTTTAAAGCTTAGGTTTTTAAATTAGTTGGAGGAGCCTTAATGAAAAAAGTACTCATAGTGTGTTTAGGTAATATTTGCCGCTCGCCAACCGCAGAGGCGGTATTAAAAGCCCGCGCTAAAAAGCTAGGCGTTAACGTTAACGTTGATTCGGCAGGCACTATTGGTTATCACGAAGGTAAAACGCCTGATGGTCGCTCAATGGCAGCAGGGGAGAAGCGCGGTTACAGCTTTAAAGGTATTTATTCACGTAAAGTGCGTACAAGTGACTTTACTGAGTTCGATTTAATTTTAGCGGCCGATACGCAAAACTTAGCTGATTTAAAAGCCCAGTGCCCTGAGCATCTACAGTACAAATTAGCGCTGTTTTTAGAATATGGCGAGCAAGCCCAAAGCGCTATTCCCGATCCCTATTACGGCGGCGATGGTGGCTTTGAAAATGTGCTCGATTTAATAGAAGCGGCTAGCGATAAAATACTCGCTAAAATTTAGGACTAATTTATAAAGTTAAAAAGCGCCAAATGGCGCTTTTATATTTTAGCTTAGCGGTTAATTTTAAAGTCGAGTTGTACCTGAGAAATAGCGCTAACAGGTTTGCCATTTTCAAACTTTGGCGCGTAACGCCATTGCTCAAGCGCTGCTTTGGCTGATTTTTCAAATGCTCTACCGCCTTCTGAGCTAAGTACTTTTGGGTTTTTTACAAAGCCAGCTGCGTCTACCTCAAACTCCATAACAACGCTACCATCGGTACTAGATCTGGCTTTGTTAACTGGGTATTTAGGATTAACACGGTAAAGTGGTGTTTGCTCTTGCGATTCTTTCCATGGCACCATTTTAGCAATGGCTAGACAGTGTTTAGTTGCTTCTTCGCTTTTACCTTGTTTTTCGTACAGGCCAATAAGCTTAGAGTGAGCGCTTAGCTCTGCGCTGTGATCAAAGTTTAAGTTAGTATCGAATACAGTAACTATACGGTTTAGCCTTTCAATCGCTTGATTGTATTTTTTACGACCTTCTGCGAATGAGGCCATTAAAAAATCGGCTTTTATGCGCTCTAGTGAGTTTTCGGGTAAGTTTTCTTGGTAGTACTCGTCGGCTTCTTCTAGGTAGTTTTTAGCTTCTCGATATTTTTTAGAGCTATGCTTTCTAGCCAGTAGCGTTGCCGCTTCTAATTTCATATCGGCTACAAACTTAGGGTTATTTTGTGTTTTAGCTATTTCGATTACTTGTTCTAAAAGGTTAGCGGCTTGATATGCTGATGTTGTGTAGTTAGCTTTTCCGAGCAGTGCATCAACTGTTTCTATTGATTGTTTGCCGTGGTTTGCAGCTAAAATAGTATGGGCTTCGTTATAAAGGGTATAACGCTGCTCATTTAGCTCATCGGCGAAGCCTTTAATGGCTTTAGCGTAGTTAATAGCTAAGTTAGCGGTGTTATCTGAGCTTTTGCCATAAACAGTTTTACCCGATGTGTAAGCAAGCTTAGCAGTTTGTTGTACGTTTTTATTTGCTTTAACTGCTGCTAAATAGCTTTGGTATGCTTGGGTAAATACCGCTTGAGGATCGCTTGCTTGGCTTGCAAGTGCTGTAGTACTTAAAGTTGTTGCGCACAAAGCAGATAAACTTAAGCCTATAAATAAAGCGAGTTGTTGACGTTTCATAATAATCCCTATCGTTGTTTAAAATACAAAATACCAAACGCGTCTGTAGGTGTCACTGATTAAGGTAAATCAACGTAAATAACATTGGCTGTTATTTGTATTAATTTATTGCTTAACAATCATTGAAAATAACGCCTGTCGTCGCCATATATTTGCCATAAACAGTCTTGTACTACGGTGTATTCATCCTATCTTGTGATATTATCACTTTATTGTCGTGTCGTAGTTATTTAAATATTTGGATTTGTCGTGGCGCAAGTAAGAGCAAGAGTCCAGCTTAATGTTGGCAGAAATAGTGATATCCCTGCAGAAATAATCTCATTTACTGATTTAAATGATGGTAAAGAACATATTGCTATGGTGTTTAACAACGCTGATACAAAGCAAGATGTACCGCTTATTCGTATGCATTCAGAATGCTTAACGGGCGATGTATTTTACTCATCGCGTTGTGATTGTGGTGAGCAACTAAATGAATGTATTGAAATGATGCACCAGCAAGGCGGTATTTTATTATATTTACGCCAAGAAGGCCGTGGCATTGGTTTATACAACAAAATTGATGCTTACGTATTGCAATCGCAAGGTATGAACACCTACGAAGCCAATAATCATTTAGGCTTTGCTGATGATTTACGTGACTTTTCGGATGCGGTATTAATGCTCAATGCGCTTAATTTAAGCCACGTTAAATTAATGACCAATAATCCTAAAAAGCTTAACGCATTAAAAGATGCCGGTATTAATGTTGACTCGGTTGTGGGCACACATGCGCACATTAAAGCGGGTGTTGCTGGTAATAAATCGTACCTAGAAACAAAAATTAAGCATGGCGCGCATATGTTAGATATTAAGAAAATTAAAAAACCTTAATCATTTAATTACGTTTCGTCTATTAATACCCCCTCACGCCAAGTTATACTTGGCGTGTTTCGTTTTAAATTAAGAGCAAGTATGTCTACACAATTACGAATTTTTAAAGCCGATGCAGGGCTAAAGTGGTTAAAAGCCGGATGGCTTATTTTTAAAACCCAGCCAGCAACCTTTATTTTTATGCATTTATTTATTGGCATTGTAGGGCTGCTATCTTTATTTTTACCGCTGCTGCAAGTTGTGGCAGCGCTAGCTACGCCATTTTTAACCGCAGGGTTTTACCAAGCGGTGCTTAGTAAGCAGCAGGGCGGAAAAATTATGCTAGCCGATATTCTCAAGCCATTTACGGCTAAGGGAAATCGTTTAGGGTTATTACGTTTGGCGCTTTACCAAATGGGTGCGGGCATTTTAATGGCGTTACTTGCTAATGGCTTATTTGCCGATGCAGTGGCTGTTATGAGCCAGCCAGGACTTGATCCAAACGTAGCGCTAGAACAAATGCTTGAGAGTATTTCGGGCGCGAATGTAATTTTATTTTTTATGGCAATGCTAATTTATTTAACGGCATTTGCGTACGCTGTGCCACTTGTTTATTTTAGTAAAGAAACACGCATTTTAACGGCGCTTAAAAAATCGTTAATGGTGTTTTATCATAACATTTTGCCACTTGGCGTTTTTGGCCTTATTTGCGCATTATTTATGGCGCTTTCGATGTTCTTATCGTTCTTACCACTGTTGATTTTAATGCCGATTTGCTACATTAGCTTTTTTGTATCTTATCAAGCCATTTTTATGCCTGTTGTACCATTAAGTGACGACATTAATGTTAAGCCACTTAGCAGTGAAACAAGCGGACGTTTTGACGCTTAATGGATGATAAATTAAAGCAAAAACTAAAAAACTATGTACTTTGGTTACTAGGGCGCCAAGAATATTCGCGTCGTGAGTTAACGCTCAAATTACAGCAAAAAGAAGCGACAGAAGAGTTTATTGAAACGCTGCTTGATTGGTGCGAAAAGCACAATTTTATTAACGAGCAGCGATACTGTGAAGGCTTTGTAAGAAAACACATATTTAAATGCCACGGGCTTAAGCGAATACAAAGCGAAGCTATGGGCAAAGGGATTGATCGTTCGCTACTTGAAATGGTAGTTGAAGAGCTTGAAATAGATTGGTTTGAGCTTGCGCAGGATGCGTACAATAAAAAATATTCGAATACACCGCCAGACCTCGATTACAAAGATAAAGCTAAGCGCGTGCGCTACTTAATGTATCGGGGTTTTAGCTACGATGAAATTAATTTTGCAATGCAAGCACAGTAAATACAGGTGAGACTTTCAAATGCAGCACATGACTACCGCACAAATTAGGCAACAGTTTTTAGACTTTTTTGCCAGCAAGCAACATCAAATAGTACCTTCTAGCTCGCTTATACCGGGTAACGATGCCACGTTGTTATTTAATAATGCCGGCATGGTGCAATTTAAAGATGTATTTTTAGGCGCAGAAAGCCGCCCTTATACACGTGCGACAAGTTCGCAGCGCTGTGTACGTGCTGGCGGTAAGCATAACGATTTAGAAAACGTAGGCTACACTGCTCGCCACCATACATTTTTTGAAATGTTAGGTAATTTCAGCTTTGGTGATTACTTTAAGCAAGATGCAATTAAATTTGCGTGGGAGTTTTTAACTGAGGTTGTAAAACTACCAAAAGAAAAGCTGTTAGTAACTATTTACCATGATGACGAAGAAGCCTTTGGCTACTGGGCTAACGATATAGGCTTACCTGAAGATCGTATTATTCGTATTGCAACTAGCGATAACTTTTGGTCTATGGGTGATACCGGTCCTTGTGGTCCATGTTCTGAAATATTTTATGATCACGGCGAGCATATTTGGGGCGGTCCTCCGGGCACACCTGAAGAAGATGGTGACCGTTTCATTGAAATTTGGAACTTAGTATTTATGCAATACAACCGTCAAAGCGACGGGACTATGGAGCCACTTCCTAAGCAATCTGTTGATACAGGTATGGGCCTTGAGCGTATTTCAGCTATTTTACAAGGTGTGCATTCAAACTACGAAATCGACTTATTCCAAGGCTTAATTGCGGCCGCTGCAAGCGTTACCAATGCACAAGATATGGATGATAAATCACTTCGCGTAGTGGCGGATCATATTCGTTCGTGTGCATTTTTAATTTCAGATGGGGTTATGCCTTCAAATGAAGGCCGTGGTTATGTATTACGCCGTATTATTCGTCGTGCTGTGCGCCACGGTAACAAGTTAGGTGCTAAAGGCGCGTTTTTCTATAAATTGGTTGCTGCACTTATTGAGCAAATGGGTCAAGCGTACCCAGAACTTGCTAAGCAACAAGAAATTATTGAAAAAGTACTGCGTATTGAAGAAGAGCAGTTTGGTAAAACGCTTGAGCGTGGTTTAGCTATTTTAGAAGAAAGCTTGAGTGATTTAACCGGGGATGTGATCCCAGGTGACTTAGTATTTAAACTTTACGATACCTATGGTTTCCCTGCCGATTTAACAGCCGATGTAGCGCGTGAGCGCCAAATGACCATTGACCATCAAGGTTTTGAAGCATGTATGGCAGTGCAACGTAAAACAGCACAGCAAGCAGGCAAATTTGGTGCAGATTATAATGAGCAATTAAAATCAGATAAGCACACTGATTTTAAAGGCTATGATAGTAATCATTACCGTGGCACTGTGGTAGAAATTTTTGCCGGTGGCGAATCGGTATCGTTACTTGAAGATGGTCAACAAGGTATTATTGTTTTAGACCGTACTCCGTTTTACGCTGAATCAGGCGGCCAAATTGGTGATAGCGGAACAATTACTGTTGCCGGTGGTGAGTTTAATGTAACGAATACCACTAAATTGGGTAATGCTTTTGCTCATCATGGAACAGTTCAAGGACGTATTGGCGTTAACGATAAAGTGGATGCGACTATTGACGATGCGCGCCGTGACAGTATTAAGAAAAACCACACCGCTACGCATATTTTGCATGAAGCACTGCGTCAGCTTTTAGGTGAGCACGTATCGCAAAAAGGCTCACTTGTGCAGCCAGATCGTCTGCGTTTTGACTTCTCACATTTTGAAGCGGTGACCAAACAAGAACTGCGCGAAATTGAACGCGTAGTGAATGACGAAATTCGTCGTAACTTTGCTCTTAACACTGAGCTAATGGCAATTGATGATGCTAAAGCCAAAGGTGCAATGGCACTGTTTGGCGAAAAGTACGATGACGAAGTACGCGTTGTGACTATTGGTGATTACTCAATCGAGCTTTGTGGTGGTACACACGTAGAGCGTACGGGTGACATTGGTTTATTCAAAATTGTATCTGAAAGCGGTATTGCTGCTGGTGTTCGCCGTATTGAAGCGGTAACAGGTGCAGAGGCAATTGCTTATGTAAGCGAGCAAGAGCAACAATTACATGATGTAGCTGCTTTAGTTAAAGGCGATAGCGCATCGGTACTTGAAAAAGTTACTGCGTTACTTGAAAAGTCTAAAGGTCTTGAAAAGCAAATTGCGCAACTTAACGATAAGTTAGCAAGTGCAGCTGGCGCGTCTTTACTTGACTCGATTGTTGAAATTAACGGCGTTAAGCTACTTGTAGCAAACGTTGAAGGTACTGAATCTAAAGCGCTTCGCGGTATGGTTGATGACCTTAAAAACAAAATTGGCTCAGGTGTTATTGCACTGGGTGTTGCCAGTGGCGACAAAGTAAGCCTAATTGCTGGTGTTACTAAAGACTTAACAGGCAAAGTAAAAGCCGGTGAGTTAGTTAACCACATGGCAGGCCAAGTAGGTGGTAAAGGTGGCGGTCGTCCAGATATGGCACAAGCTGGTGGTAGTGAGCCACAAAACCTTGCTGCTGCACTAGATAGCGTTACAGCTTGGTTAACTGAGCGTACTTAAGCCTAAGTGGCGCTTATTGTTCAAAAATTCGGTGGCACTTCGGTCGGCTCAATAGAGCGAATTGAAGCAGTCGCCGACCTTGTTGTAAAAACCAGACAACAAGGACATCAAGTGGTTGTGGTGCTCTCGGCTATGTCGGGAGAAACCAACCGCTTAATTAATCTCGCCAAACAAATTGATACTCGCCCGAGTAGCCGTGAACTAGATGTACTAATTAGCACCGGAGAGCAGGTTTCTGTATCACTACTTGCTATGGCTATTATAAAACGTGGCCACTCTGCTGTGAGCCTATTAGCCGATCAAGTCAATATTTTAACCGATAACATGTTTGGTAAAGCTCGTATTGCAGAGGTTGCTGCTACGCGTTTAAAGCATGAGCTTGAGCATAATCGTATTGCTATTATTGCTGGGTTTCAGGGGCGTGATGTTGAGGGCAACATTACAACGCTTGGGCGCGGCGGCACCGATACATCGGCTGTAGAAATAGCAGCGGCTATAAAAGCTGACGAATGCCAGATCTATACAGACGTTGACGGCGTATATACTACAGATCCTCGTGTTGAACCTAACGCGCGCAGAATGAGCCAAGTTACCTTTGCCGAAATGCTAGAGCTGGCAAGTTTAGGGGCGAAAGTTTTGCATATTCGCTCAGTAGAAGCCGCAGGAAAACATAATGTGCCACTTAGGGTGCTTTCGAGCTTTAATCCCGATGAAGGTACATTAATAAGTTTTGAGGAGAACGATATGCCAAGCAAGGTTGTATCGGGGATTGCGTTTAATCGTGACGAATGTTTAATTAAGGTACAAGGTGTGCCAACGGGCACGCAATATCTTTCAAAAATATTGAAACTTTTTGCCGAAAATGGCATCGAAATAGATATGATTAATCAAGTTAATCATAACTTTGAAAAAATAGACTATGCTTTTACTGTGCACTCGAATGATTATCTGCAAGCACTTGAATTATTGAGTGAAGATCAAGCTCAGCTCAGTGCTCAAAATATAAGCGGATTGCAAGCAGTAGCTAAAGTTTCTGCTGTTGGCATGGGTATGAAATCACATTCTGGTGTCGCTAGTTTATTTTTTGATGCATTAGCGCAGGAAAATATTAATGTGGTTTTAGTCTCGACTTCAGAGATTAAAATTTCAGTTTTAATAGATGAAAAGTACTTAGAGTTGGCTGTTCGTGCATTACACAAGGCATTTTTAACAGAAAATGGATAGATTGCGAGTTTTTACTTACTTTTCAGTCTAATTTTCATTAGTATGTTTAAGCGGAATCTTATAATTTTTATTGGAACATGGGAGCAAGAGAATGCTAATACTAACTCGTAGAGTAGGTGAAACCCTAATGATTGGTGACGAAGTAACAGTTACTGTTCTAGGTGTTAAAGGAAATCAAGTTCGAATCGGTGTTAATGCACCAAAAGACGTATCAGTGCATCGTGAAGAGATTTACATGCGCATACAAGCTGAAAAGTCGAACCCTAATCCGGGCAATGCTTAATCAACACGTATACGTAGTTGAGTAATTAACTCAACTAGACTAAAAGCCACTCACTGAGTGGCTTTTTTGTTTATAAAAGCGAGTGTTTCAGGACTAAGTATTTGTTTTGATATGTACTGCATGCCGCTTTTGTTTTTAATAATAATACCTTGCTGGGTGTCAATTACTTCGCTTATATTTTGCCATTCTAATTGATAGCTTTTGTAATGATTAGCAGATTTAATACCTTCTTCATCAAAGGTAAGTGTTACCTCAGAGCCTGATGCTCTGCTGAGCATTTGTCTGGTTACCCACCATGGTCTGCGATAGTAAAAAGCGACGCATTCGAGTACCGCTAACATGATCATAAACGATCCTAAGTAATGATCATCTAAAACATAAATGCCAAATAAACCAAGCGCAACTAACAACACAAGTAAAAAGTATTTAGGTTTTGCACGCTTACTATAAGGGAGTGACTCATCAAAACACTCGTAAAAGTAGGGTTTATCTAATGTGTAGGTGGTTGTGAATGCCATTTTGCCTTGCTTTAAATATCGTTTTTTTTATTTTAACAAGCTAACTGCTAAATGAGCAGCTTTATAGTCAGTGATTTTATTACTGGCACAAAAAAACGGCTCGAAAGCCGTTTTTTTAGCGGTACAAGAAGAATTAACAGTTAGTTTCTTCAGCGTTCACGCCTTCTTTAACATTTTCACATGCATCTTCAACAGAGTTTTGCACGTCAGTTACTGCTTCGTCGATACGTTCGCCAGCGTCTTCTGCATGGTTGTCTTCACAACCCATCATGAAAAAACCTGCAAATACTGCGATTAGTGCTGCTTTTAAAGTTGTAGAGTTCATAGTGTAATTCCTTGTAAGTATTAATTAATTTTAGTGTTTGTTAGTTGAATGCTTTATCTACCTGGGTGATTTACCACGTAGTGCACCTGAAACTAATGAAATCACTAAAAGTACTAAAAAGATAAAAAATATAATTTTTGCTATACCAGCTGCGGCACCTGCGATGCCACCAAAACCTAACACTGCAGCGATTAAAGCAATAACTAAAAATGTAATTGTCCAGCGTAACATTGTTTTCTCCTTGGTTATCAAATTTGCTCATAACAACTAATGCCAGTTATATGCCAAAGTTTATTTTTTATAAATATCAATTGGTTATGGTTTTTTACTGTTGTTCTAGTTATTAGTTGGTTAGTAACTTTTACGCTTTGTTATGTAAGTTATTCACACTGTTGCAAATAACTGCTAAATATTCACTAAATAGGGTTTATTTGGTAAGACCAATTAACAAGTGGCAATGGCTTTGCATTTAATATTAAAAGTTGGTGTTTATTTTTACTTAGCTTGATAGTTAATTAACAACTTCCATATAACTATTAGCTATAGTCGTTATTTCTTGTATGTATTGTAGGGCGCGTGATTGCTGAGTTATAGCATGTAAATTAATTGAGTGTTATGTTGTGTATTGTTTAATTGGTTTTACCAATTTACAAGATGTAGACAAAGCGATTAGTTTTGTTATTATCCAGTGAATAAATATTTAATTAAATCGATTTTTTATTTTCGATATGGGTTTCAAGGGGAGAAAAATGGATATAGGTGCTCTACTCACAACGGCTGGTAACTTAATGCTTACTGGCATGGTTGGGGTGTTTGTATTTCTGTCGATATTAATTGGTGCAGTAACGCTTATGTCTAATTTGGTGACGCGCTTAAGCGAACCTGACGTGGCGACACCAGTTAAATCACCATCTTTTAAATCTCAAGGTGTGCCTAATGAGCACGTCGCTGCTATTAGTGCTGCCATTGCTCAGTACAAATCAAATAATAAATAAGGGGCACACACATGGCTAAATTAAAATTAACAGAATTGGTATTACGCGATGCTCACCAATCATTATTAGCAACGCGTATGCGCCTAGACGATATGCTACCGATTGCTAGCAAATTAGACGATGCGGGTTATTGGTCTATTGAATCGTGGGGCGGTGCTACATTTGACTCGTGTATTCGTTATTTAGGCGAAGATCCTTGGGAGCGTATTCGTGCACTTAAAAAAGCGATGCCTAATACTAAACAGCAAATGCTATTACGCGGTCAAAACTTATTAGGTTACCGCCATTACGCTGATGACGTAGTTGAAAAGTTTGTAGAACGTGCACATAAAAATGGCGTTGACGTATTTCGTATATTTGATGCAATGAACGATGTTCGCAACCTAGAAACAGCTGTTAAAGCGGCTGTAAAAGTAGGCGCTCATGCTCAAGGTACTATTTCGTACACAGTTAGCCCAGTTCATACACTTGATATGTGGCTAACTCTTGCAAAACAGCTTGAAGATATGGGTTGTCATTCAATTTGTATTAAAGATATGGCGGGTTTATTAAAGCCGTACGATGCTGAAAAACTAATTAAAGCACTTAAAGAAACTGTATCAATTCCAATTGCTATGCAGTGCCACGCTACAACAGGTTTAAGTACTGCTACTTACCAAAAAGCAATTGATGCTGGTATTGATATGCTCGATACCGCTATTTCATCAATGAGTATGACTTATGGACATTCCGCAACTGAAACTATTGTATCGATAGTTGAAGGGACTGAGCGCGATACTGGGCTTGATTTAAACCACCTAGAAGAAATTGCTGCTTACTTTAGAGATGTACGTAAAAAATATGCGGCATTTGAAGGTAGCTTAAAAGGGGTTGATGGGCGCATTTTATTAGCTCAAGTACCTGGTGGCATGCTTACAAACATGGAAAACCAACTTAAAGAGCAAGGCGCAGCCGATAAGCTTAATGAGGTTTTACTTGAGATCCCACGTGTACGTGAAGATCTTGGCTTTTTACCTTTAGTAACACCAACGTCGCAAATTGTTGGCACTCAAGCGGTACTTAATGTGCTAACGGGTGAGCGTTATAAAACCATTACTAAAGAAACTGCTGGCGTATTAAAAGGTGAATATGGCTTAACACCAGCACCAATGAATAAAGAGCTACAAGAGCGCGTGCTTGATGGAGCGGAAGTTATTACTTGTCGCCCTGCTGATAACATTGCACCTGAGCTTGCAACGCTTGAAGCTGAGTTATTAAAAGAAGCACAAGAGCAAGGTTTAACACTTGCTGATGATCAAATTGATGACGTATTAACTTATGCATTATTCCCACAAGTTGGTTTGAAGTTTATTAAAAACCGCAACAACCCAGATGCATTTGAGCCAGTACCTTCTGTTGAAGATAAAAGCAGTAAAGCACCTTCTAAATCAGTTTCAAATAGTAACAAAGTGAAGGCTGAGCAATACAGCGTAAAAGTAGATGGTAAAGTTTATGACGTAGTAGTAGCGCAAGGTGGTGAACTTAAGGAAGTAACATTAAAAGACTCTGAGCACATTCCTCAGTCTGCTTCGGTTGCATCAGGTGAAACACTTAACGCGCCTCTAGCCGGTAATATTTTTAAGATTAAGGTAAAAGCTGGGCAAGTTGTTAACGAAGGCGATGTAGTGATTATTATGGAAGCCATGAAAATGGAAACTGAAATACGCGCTACGCATACCGGAACAATTGCTGAAGTGTTAGTTAGTGAAGGCGATGCTGTAACTACCGGCGACGCTATGATTGCATTAGCTTAGGAGTAAATAGAGGATGGAAGGTATTTTAAACCTCTGGAATGCGACAGGCATTGCTAACTTTACAATCCCATCGTTAATAATGATTGCGGTAGGGTGTTTATTACTGTTTTTAGCGATAGCTAAAGGCTTTGAACCACTATTATTACTACCTATTGGTTTTGGTGCAATTTTAACAAATGTACCAGTGGCAGGTTTGTCAGACCCAGGTGGGCTTTTATACTACGTTTATTATGTGGGTATTGATACGGGGATTTTTCCGCTGTTGATATTTATGGGAGTAGGGGCGCTGACCGACTTTAGCGCACTTATTGCAAACCCACGTATGTTGTTATTAGGTGCGGCTGCACAGTTTGGTATTTTTGCTACATTGTTTGGCGCTATATTACTTAACTATGTGCCAGGTTTTGAATTTACTCTACAGGACGCATCGGCTATTGCCATTATAGGTGGTGCCGATGGGCCAACAGCAATATTTTTAGCATCAAAACTGGCACCTGATTTACTAGGCGCAATAGCAGTAGCTGCATATTCATACATGGCACTTGTGCCAATTATTCAGCCGCCAATTATGCGTGCGCTAACCACACCAGAAGAGCGCCAAATTAAGATGCCTGAATTACGTAAGGTATCTAAAAAGGAAAAGATCATTTTTCCTCTTATGGTACTTAGTTTAACGGCAATGTTTTTACCGGCTGCTATACCGCTTGTAGGTATGTTTTGTTTAGGTAACTTAATGCGGGAGTCGGGTGTTGTTGATAGATTAAGTAACAGTGCTCAAAACGAAATCATCAATGTTACAACTATATTTTTAGGCTTAGCTGTTGGTTCAAAGCTTGCTGCAGATAAGTTTTTAACTGTTGAGACGATTGGTATTTTAGTGCTTGGCGCACTGGCTTTTGCAATTGGTACGGCATCTGGCGTATTTATGGCAAAAGGACTTAACCGAATATCTAAAACGCCTATAAATCCATTAATTGGGGCGGCAGGTGTATCGGCTGTGCCAATGGCGGCACGAGTAGTTAATAAAGTTGGCCTTGAAAGCAACCCACATAACTTTTTACTTATGCATGCAATGGGACCCAACGTAGCGGGTGTACTTGGTAGTGCAGTTGCTGCGGGTATTTTATTAGCACTTGTTGGCTAAAAATGTAATTTAAAATAGATTAACCATTAAGCGCAGTTTACTGCGCTTTTTTTTGTTCTTAATTTGTTCACCGCTAAATGGTTTCTTGTTCAGCACTTTTTGTTTACAGTAACAGCTCTTCAACATTTTAAGGATAGTTATCATGCTTCACACGCCTTTAGCAAAGCACTTGCCTCACGTTAGTAAACTTGTATTTGGATGTATGGGTCTGGGAGGCGGTTGGAATAAAGACGCAATCACTGATGCACATGTTAAGCAAGCTCATGAATGTATAGATAACGCCATTGAAGGTGGTATTAATTTTTTTGACCATGCTGATATTTATACTTTTGGTAAAGCAGAGCTGGTTTTTGGTAAAGCATTAAGTGAGCGACCAGAGCTTAGAGAGCACATGTATATTCAATCTAAGTGTGGGATTCGTTTTGAAGATGACTTAGGGCCAAAGCGTTATGATTTTTCATCAAAGTGGATTGAGCAATCAGTTGAAGCATCATTAAAACGATTAAATACAGATTATTTAGACGTACTTATGCTGCATCGCCCTGATCCACTCATGGAAGTTAACGAGATTGCTCGTATATTTAGTTGCTTAAAAGAAAGCGGTAAAGTGCGCAATTTTGCAGTGTCTAATATGCAGCAGCACCAAATGAACTTTTTACAACATGCGCTTGATATGCCAATTGTGGCTAACCAAATTGAGGCTAGTTTGCAAAAACATCAGTTTGTTGATGAAGGTGTATATGCCGGTAACAGTGACGGTAAAGATCTTAATTTTACGCCAGGTAGTATTGAGTACTGTCGTCATTTTGAAATTCAAATTCAAAGCTGGGGCAGTCTATGCCAAGGATTATACAGCGGTAGTGATTTATCAAACGCATCTCAGGCTGATATAAACACCAGTCTTTTAGTTAATAAGCTGGCTGCACTTTATGATACTTCTGCTGAGGCTATTGTTATTGCATGGTTACTGCGCCATCCCGCATCTATTCAGCCTATTATTGGAACAACTAATGCCAAGCGTATTAAAGCCTCTTGTGATGCTGTAAACGTACAACTAACTCGTGAGCATTGGTATGCACTTTATGTAAGCGCTAAAGGCCATGAGCTACCATAAGTAGGGCATTGATATGAATATATTCGTTATTTTAATTGGTTTGTTTGCTGCGCTGGCGATACTTATACCCTTGCTTGAAAAGTATCAAAGTAAAATAGGGCTCAACAGCGCAACCAAATACAGTAAATATATTTGGCCATTAGTGATGGTGTCTTTAGTGATTCAGCTCATTTATGTACTGATGTACTAATGGTTTTTAGCGTATACAAAAAAGCCTTTGCAGGTTTAACCTGCAAAGGCTTTTTTAATGTTTATTAATAAACATTATTTAAGTGCTAACTGTAGCTCGCGATTGCGCTCAAGTTGGGCAATAAAGTTATCTGCAATCGGTTTAAACTTAGCAAGTTCTGAGCGAGGTAGTGGCTCTGACTTAGGAAGTTTTACTGTTTTAGGATTACGGTGAACGCCATTTACTAAAAATTCATAGTGTAAATGCGCGCCAGTAACACGACCCGTAGAACCTACAGTACCAATTTGTTGGCCCTGTTTAACTTTTTGGCCCGTTTTAACTAGTTTCTTATTTAGGTGTAAGTACTTAGTTACATATTGTGTGCCATGGCTAATAAATACGTAGTTACCGTTGTACTTGCTGTAACCCGCTTTAACTACCTTACCGTTACCTGATGCAACCACCGGTGTGCCAGTGCGTGCCGCAAAGTCGATACCACGGTGCGCTCTAACTTGCCCAGTAACTGGGTGTAAGCGACGAGGATTAAAGCTCGAACTAATATACTTAAAGCTTACAGGTGCACGTAAAAATGCTTTTTTCATGCTACGCCCTTCAGGCGTATAAAAATTGCCATCGGTATGTCGAATCGCTGCAAAGCGCTGACCTTGGTTTACAAATTCAGCGGCAATAATTTTACCGGTACCAATAAACTCGCCATCAACATAGTGAGACTCGTAAATTAAGCCAAACACATCGCCTTTACGAATGTCGTTTGCAAAATCAACATCCCAACCAAATATGTCAGCAAAGTTCATTATTTGACGTTCGCTTAAACCAGCCGCTATTGCTGAGGTCCAAAAGTTGTTAGATATTTCGCCGCCAGCGGTTTTGGTTAGCGTTTCAATTTCTTTACTATCAATAGCTGTATCGTAGTTACCTTCTTCATTTAAGGTAACAAATAAAGTATCGGTTTTTGAAATTACATAGCGCAGTTGAGCCAAAGAGCCATCTTCAGCTGTCGCAAAGCTAAGTATTTCACCGGGGTGAATTTTAGTTAGCTTGCGCGTTTCTGCGTTAGTGTTAATTAGTTTATGGAGCGTTTGAGCTGAAAAACCAGCACGTTTGAAGATAATTGCTAAATTGTCGCCATTTTTAACTTTATGATCGACAAAGTCGTATTCTGGTAACTTTTCTGCTGCTTGCTCTGAATTTAGCTCAGTTAATTTTTCGTTGTTATCAACTTTAACTTGTAACTCATAGCGCTTACCAATTTCTAGTGCATTTGCACTATTGTCTTTGGATGCAGTGGCTTTTTCAGAAGGAAGAAAGGCTAAGCCAACAATAGCAGAAACCAAACCTAGAATAAGCAATTTGTGTTTTTTGGGGAGCGTGTGAACCACGTGAACCATAACGTGCCTTTTTCTGCTGTCAAGATAATAAATACATAATATTGCAGGATATACTTAATAATGTACGAATACTAGTGTTTTGTAGATTTAAACTGACCTTAAACTACGCTAAAATCGGGCTTAGAAAGCCTTTTTTAACGCTCTATCTAGCTAAGACTCAATTGATTTAGTTTAGTTGCATGAATCACTTAAAAAGTTGTTTTAATTAGGTAGAAATTTGTTATGTTAGCTACATCTATTTATTCGGTTTAAACCTTTATTAAACCGTGACTACGCAAGTAACTAGTCGCCCCTTCGTCGGCAGAATTTTGGAGTAATACACAGTGGATTTACAAACCGCTCTAGCAGAGATAAAACGCGGTGCAGAAGAAATATTAATTGAAGACGAACTAGTTGAAAAACTAAAGTCGGGCAAGAAGCTAAAAATAAAAGCAGGCTTTGATCCTACAGCGCCTGATTTACACTTAGGACACACTGTACTAATTAATAAAATGAAAACCTTTCAGGATTTAGGTCATGAGGTTATTTTCTTAATTGGTGACTTTACCGGCATGATTGGTGACCCAACGGGGAAAAACGTAACGCGTAAACCACTTACTCGTGAAGACGTACTAGCCAATGCCGAAACATATAAAGAACAAGTATTCAAAATTCTAGATCCTGCTAAAACCACTGTTGCATTTAACTCTACTTGGATGGAAAAGTTAGGCGCTGCAGGCATGATTAAACTTGCTGCAAACCAAACCGTAGCACGTATGCTTGAACGTGATGACTTTAAAAAGCGTTATGGAAGCGGCCAACCAATTGCAATTCATGAGTTTTTATATCCACTGGTACAAGGTTGGGATTCGGTTGCACTAGAGTCAGATGTTGAACTAGGTGGTACTGATCAGCGCTTTAACTTGTTAATGGGCCGTGAGCTACAAAAAGTAGAAGGTCAAAAGCCGCAAACAGTATTAATGATGCCATTACTTGAAGGTACTGACGGCGTTCAAAAAATGTCTAAGTCGCTTGGTAACTACATTGGTATTACTGATGCACCTAACGATATGTTTGGTAAAATAATGTCAATTAGTGATGTGCTAATGTGGCGTTACTACGACTTATTAAGTGCGCTTTCTATTGAAGAAATTGCAGCTCAAAAAGAACGTGTTGAGCAAGGTACGAATCCGCGCGATATTAAAATTGAACTAGCTAAAGAGCTAATTGCTCGTTTTCATAGTGAAGCTGATGCACAAGGTGCACATGATGATTTTATTCAGCGTTTTCAGAAAAAAGCGTTACCAGATGAAATCCCAGAGCTAACAATCACTATTGCAGAAGATACTATTTTAATTGCTAACTTGCTTAAAGAAGCAAATTTAGTAGTAAGTACATCAGAAGCAATGCGTATGATTAAGCAAGGTGCAGTTAAACTTAACGGTGAAGATAAAATCACTGATACCAAACTTGAAATAGCAAAAGGCACAACGGCTATTTACCAAGTAGGTAAACGTAAGTTTGCAAACATCACTGTAGCTTAAGCACAGTTTAAAAACTAAAAAACCAGCCTCGGCTGGTTTTTTTTGTGCTCGTATTTTGAGCCCTTTAAATCAATTTTAATATTTCAATGCTGGCTATTACTAACAACCAAAATACACGGGCCTGATTTAACCTATTAATTATTACAGGTACATCCTCGGGTGTAGGTAGTCTATCAGTGCCAATACGCATTTTATTAAAGCGAGTACCTAAATAAACTGCAGGCCCGCCCAGCTGCACGCCAAGTGATGCAGAACATGTGCTTAAGAGCCAGCCTGTATTTGTTTGATAAAAATGCCTGCCATAATGCTTTATATAATGCATGCTTTGTTTGCTTGCTCGACTTGCTGCAATAGTTAAAGCGAGTAAGCGCATCGGAATGTATTCAATAATAAACAAGAGTGTTTTAAGCGGTTTTAAAAAGTAACTATTTGGGGGGATATCACTACGCCATGCTTGTTGTATTAAGGTAAGTAACCGATAGGCAAGGGCAGCAATAGGACCAAATGCTAAAAATATAAATATGACTACGAAATAGTATCGAGCGGTGCGCAGTATTAAACTCTCAATTAATGCTTTGATAATACCAGCAGATGAAAGTCTATTAACTTCACGGGCAAGCAGTGGTTTTAGTAATTCGCGTGCTGTGGATTTTTGATTTTGTTTAGTTAGCTTTGCAATGCGAAGTGCTTTTTTATCAATGCTATTACTTTCTAGGCATAAATATAAAATAAGGCCAGCGAGTAATTCAGGATAAAAAGCAAACTCGAGTAGTAACACTACAACAATGAGAATAACACTTAAAATAAGTGAGCTTGCGAGGATAGCTGCCAAATATTGATAGCTTTTAGGTTCTTTGCTTTTGTATATACGTTTGCCAATAGCACTAAAAACAGCATTTAACGCCGTATTAGGATGATACCAGCTAATAAGGGGAATAAAGCGCTCAGCAAGGAGCGCTAGTATAAAGGCAATAAAGTCCAAGTGATTTTGAACAATATTGCTAAGCATTTACAGAGATACTGCTGTAAGCTTTTCTAAAAGTGCAACAACCATTTTAGATGAGTTGATTGATGCTGTTTCTAGGTATTCTTCAAATGATTGTGGTGACTCTTTACCAGCAATATCAGACATTGAGCGAATTACAACAAATGGTGTGTTTAGCGTAAAACACGTTTGTGCAATTGAAGCACCTTCCATTTCAACAGCAAGCATTGTAGGAAAATCACTACGTGCTTTATCAATGCGTATAGGGTCACACATAAATGTGTCACCAGTACAAATTAAGCCAACGAGTGTTTTAACATCACTGATTTGTTCGATAGTTTGCTGTGCTGCTTCAACTAATTTAGGGTGTGCTGCAAAGCCTGCCGGCATTTGTGGTACTTGGCCAATTTCGTAGCCAAAAGCAGTTACGTCTACATCGTGGTGACGTACTTCTGACGAAATTACTACATCGCCTACACTAAGAGAAGGATCGAATCCACCGGCTGAGCCTGTGTTAATTATGCAATCAGGTTTGAAGTTATCGATCAGTAAGGTAGTTGCAATAGTTGATGCGACTTTACCAATACCAGATTGAACAAGTGTCACCGTGTTACCAGCCAACTCGCCAGTATAAAAAGTGAAACCTGCTTTAGTTAAAATTTGTGGGTTTTGCATAGCTTCACGTAAAATTTTAACTTCTGGCTCCATTGCGCCAATAATACCAACATTCATAAAGTTTAATTCCTGTGTTTGAATCACTTGATTATACGTGAAGTTAGCAATAAAAAACAAAAAAGCGAGCTTGTTTATGAGCTCGCTTTAAATACTTTTTAGGAGAGTATTTAATTCAGTTTTTAAATTTCAGCTAACGCAGTGGTTTGCGCTTTAGCCTGAGAAGGTGAAAGTACCGCTGGCTTATGTGAGCGATTACGAACAGGACGCTGAGTTTGTGCTGCTGCAGGTTTACCAAGTTTAAACATAATTGCATCGCGTACTTCAGAAGGGCGGTAGCCCGATTTAACTTTCATACGAATATGTGGAATGCCCGCAGACTCTAGTGCACCGTTTACAAACCAGTCGCGTTGAGCTTTGTGGCCATCTTTGTTGGCATTGTTAACTAGGTCAACAGCAGCAATGATTGTTAGTTTTTCTTTATCGATTAAAACAAAGTCGAGTTGCTTATTTTTAGCTTTAGCTAAAGCAGCACGTTTAGACTTTACTGAAAGGCCTTGCTTACAGTCAATAACGTCGATTAACTTAACGCGACTAACAATTTTATATTGATCGCCAACAGCACGCTCTAGAAGATTTAAAAAAGCGCCTTCAACCTGCGTAAAAACAGTTTGCTTGCGAGTAAAAGGATACGGGTTTCCGCCATCGTCATTAAATTTTGACGCAACAACAGAGGCCCCGACAACTAATACTAGGATTAATAATAAAGCGAATTCCATACGGTAACTCCATAACAACAAATTGACACTGCTCAAAACAAAGCAATTTACGTGCCTAAAAAGTATGGGTTATAAAATAATTACCGGCTGGTTTACAAGCAATAGCTACACAGCGATTAAGCTTTGTAGCCTCCTTTAATACCTTTTACTGCAATAGCTACAGCATCGTGTGCATGCAGTGACTCATAGTGGTTTATTTGCAGCCAATAATCACTGTAATGGTTTGCCTCTAGCAATGCTTTAATTTTACGCGCTGCATCTTCACAAAACATAAGGTTTTGACCATTCAAACGGGCAAATTCTTGCTCGTCTTCACGTTTTACTGCTGCTTGTACTGGTGTTTTAAGCTCAGCTTCAAGGGTGTTAATTAGCGTAACTACGTCAAATTCTTGAATGTTGCTATCAAGCTTTACTTTTACGTTGGCAATAGAGCGCTGCGAGTGAGGAGTCGCTACAATGCCTTGTGTAGTGCCTAGCCATTCGTGCACATCTTTTTGGCTTAACGTTTCTTGGTTAAACTTTTCGTTAAACGCGTTTTGTATAAGCTGGCGCGCAAGTGCAGCAGAGCATGGGCACGTTGAAGAATAAGTAACATCTACGGTTAGCTCGTAGCTAATAACGTTATTTTCAATTGTACTGGTAAGTACAACTGGGTAGCTTTTCCAGCCCGCTTTACCACTTAATAGTGACTTACGGCGTAGCGGTAATTCAAATTTAAATTCAATTTGTGCTTTATCGCTCAACCCTTCGTGGCTAGTTATAAAGGTATCGAGTGCCTGCGCTATTGTTTGCGGATTGACTTGCTGCTCGGTTGAAAGCAGGTCAAGTGCCAAAAATAGACGTGACATATGAATGCCTTTGGCATCTTCTTTATGTAAATTTACAAATGCACGAGCTTTGGCGTTTACTGTAACTGGAGATAAGTCTCGGGATTCAAAAATAAATGGCAGTTCTATTTCGCCCATGCCAACCCAGTCTAATTTACCTGTTTGTAAAGCGGGTGCAGTGTCTGCTATATCTGGCATATTGGTTTGCATGTGCGCTACTCGTATTTTGGGGATAATAAAGCGGGGCATTTTACACTAAATAATTTATTGCTGAAATGATGAGTTTAATAGATGAGCTAAATCAAACATGAAAAATTCTGTTTTTATCGCACAACGTGAGTAGTGGTAGGAGAAAAATGCTAAAATCTGGGAAAATGGTATGTTTATACATACGCATTGCCTTCTTTATATTAAGTACACAGCTAAGAGATAAAATTACGTATGACCGATTATTCTTTGAGCCCTTGGGCTCGGGTACTTTCCAGCTCAATAACGCGATTTGGTGAATTTAAAACCGCTGCTATTTGTTACACTTTATTTTTAACTGTATCTCTTATTTTATCGAGCATGTTTTATTATGTGGCGATAGGCGAATTACACCTGGTTGATATTTTAGCCGTTGTATTTTTTACGGCTGTGGTTTCTCCTTTAATTATAAGTGTGTTGCTTAATTCAATTCGACAACTAGATGCCTCATATGCTTATTTAGATAGCGCCACCAAACAAGAAAAGCTTTTAAATCAAACCCTAAAAGATAACATTAACCGTCTAAACATCGAAATTGATGAGCGTAAAATGGCATTTCATGCCAAGCACCGCGCTATCGAAGAACTACGACGAGAAATTGCTGAGCGTAAAAAAACACAACAAGAACTTGCTCAACAAAGCATGCTGCAGCGCTCAATAGTTGATTCATCTCCTGACTTATTTTATTACCGCGATAACAATGGCGTGTTTGCTGGTTGTAATAAAATGTTTGAAGAAGTAATGGGCAAATCAAGTAGCGAACTAATTGGCAAAACGGTTGAGCAAATATTTCCTAGTCACTTTTTATCTGAAGTTTTGAAAACCGATAAAGAAGTAGAGCAAAGCCATAAAGCACTGACCATTGATGTCGGTTATGAAGTAAATGGCGAAACGCGTTGGTTTGAGCTGCGTAAATTACCTTTTATAAATGATGAAGGTGATTACATTGGTCTACTGGGTTTTGGTCGTGATATCACAAGTCGTAAGGAGGCCGCTCAAGCGCTCGAAACGGCCTATAAAGACAAAGGTAAGTTTATTGCCACATTAAGCCATGAACTACGTACACCACTCAATGGTATTGTTGGTTTAACACGAATGCTGCTTGATACTGACTTAAACAAACAGCAGCGTAGTTGGGGTAATACTATATTTTCGAGCGCTGAAACGCTCGGCAATATTTTTAACGATATTATTGATTTAGACAAAATAGATAGAGATCAGCTCGATATAGTGACTAACTCTATTAATGTGTCAGACTTTATAAATGACGTTGTTAACTTTGCGGGCTTAATCGCGGAGCAAAAAGAGCTAGAGTTTGATATTAAGCGCAATGGGGTGCTGGATATTTACGCACAGCTCGACCCAACTCGCTTACGCCAAGTTGTTTGGAATTTAATTAATAACGCCGTTAAGTTTACACAGCAAGGAAAGGTAACACTTGAATGTAGCCGAGAAAACAGAGTTGAAGGCCCATGGTTAGTTATGAAAGTATCGGATACCGGCCAAGGTATTCCGCCAGAGCAGCTTGCTCATATATTTGATATGTATTACAAAGCGCCAGATTTAAAAGGGACTAACGCAATAGGTTCCGGTATTGGTTTGGCTGTAACTAAGGCACTTGTAAGTGCGATGAAAGGGATAATTACAGTAAATAGTACTGAGGGCGAAGGAAGTTGCTTTACAGTTCAAATACCGCTTAGTCTATGTGTAGCACCAACAGAGCAAAGTTATGTTGGTCGTGGTTTGTATATTTTACTAGTAGAAGATGTACCTCTTAACGCCGAAATTGCTACAAACTTATTAGAGCAACGCGGGCATGAGGTGTTGTGGGCTGAAACCGGTGAAGATGCACTCTCGTTTGTCGAAACTGAAGATGACTTAGATTTAGTATTACTTGATATGCAATTGCCTGATATAAATGGTGACGTAGTTGCCAAGCAAATACGCTCAGATAGTCACTTTGATAAATTACCTATCGTGGCACTTACGGCCAATGTTCGTAGTGCTGAAGAAGAGCTTGAAGGCATATCAATACAAGGGGCGCTTGCTAAACCAATTAACACAGTGAAGCTTGATAAAATGCTGGCTGATTTATTTGGAATTAAGCAAAGTGAATGCACAGAGCCGCTGTTAAAAGTAAGTGAAGAAGCCCTTAAAGGCATTGATGCACACTTATTAGATATGGAAACAATAGAAGACTTTGTCAATTCGATGGGCTTAGTTGTGTTTAGACGCAGTAGTCAGCTATTCGAAAAGCTAAGTCCACAATATCAGCAAGAGTTACTTACTTCATTAAATACTGGTGATAGAGAAGAGTATGAATCAGTAGCGCATAAACTCAAAGGTGCGGCTGGCTCAGTAGGTCTTAATGATGTGCAGCTTCATGCCAAAATAATGGAACATGGTGCGATTGATGAATCTGATGAGGTGTTAAAGCAGTGGTTAGATATTCTGGCAGATAAAATAAATGAAGGACAAAAAGCCCTTCATTTATTTTTACAGCAATTAGAGTGAAACTAATTAGCTCTAATTAAGCGTCAATTTTACCAATGAAACGGTAACCTTCACCATGGATGGTGCTGATTAACTCAGACGTTGAGTTATCACTTTCAAAATGCTTACGAATGCGACGAATAGTAACGTCAACAGTACGGTCATTTGCGCGAAGCTCACGGCCTGTCATATGCTTAATTAATTGCTCACGGCTGAAAATGCGACCTGGAGAATCAAGCATTAAACGAAGTGCTCTGTACTCACCTTTAGGTAAACGCTTAGCGTCGCCATTTGGAGAAGTAAGACAACGGCTGTTTTCATCAAGTTCCCAACCATTAAACGTAATAACACCATTTGTTTCTAGTGCTGACTCTTCACCACCTAAGGCAGTACGAGTAATAAGGTTGCGAGCTCTGATAGTTAATTCACGCGGGTTGAACGGTTTAGTAACGTAGTCATCTGCGCCAATTTCAAGACCTAAAATACGGTCAACATCGTTGTCACGACCAGTTAGGAATATAAGACCTACTTTACGCTTTTGGCGTAATTCACGGGCTAAAATAAGACCGTTTTTACCAGGAAGGTTGATATCCATAACTACAAGATTAACGTCATCGTTATTTGTAAGCTTGTCATGCATATCATCGCCATCAATGGCTTCAATAACTTTGTACCCTTCAGCTTCAAATAAACTAACTAGGTTCAGTCGAGTTACGTCTTCATCTTCTACGATTAGAATGACTGGCGTTTGCATTATTAATTAACCTTTTGGAATATATTATTTATAAAAAATCGGTGACTAATTTATAACCGATTACTAGAGATTATAGGATTATACCCATTTGTTAACAAGGAAAAAACAAATTGGATAAAAATAAAACAGTAGGGTGTCCAAAGTCTACTAAAAAGGGCAGTGCAAAAACTACTGTTTAATTGATATATACATGGATGTAGCTATTTGAATCATAAAGTCGAAGCCATTTTCCTTTGATAATTGACATATCATTCAATCAAACAAGGTACTTAAAATAATCAGACTAATTCAAAGCAAAACTATATCACTTTTTAACCTTTCATCAATGTATGTGATACAGCAAAGATAAAAAAGTTCATAAATCGCTTGATAATATTTATTTAAAGCAATTAAATAATGTTACGCACTTATCACATGCCTCATTAATGAGGTCATTAAATGCTAATTCAAGGATAAATTTTAAATATATGCACTTTTTAATGATCTTTATTTAAGGAATAGTAATTATAAAGCGAGCACCGCGTTTTTCTTCAAGATCAAACATCACTCTTCCGCCAAGTGCTTGTGTTACTAGGTTATAAACTAAGTGCATGCCTAAGCCACTTGCGCCTTGCCCGCGCTTTGAAGTTACAAATGGGTCAAAAATTCTATTTTTAATGTTTTTGTCAACGCCCTGACCATTGTCAGAATAAACGATTGTTAATTTTTTCCCGACGAGTTCTACGTCAAAGCGAATTTCATTGTTTTCTTTACCTATAAATCCATGAATTACAGAGTTCATAAGTAACTGCTGAAAAACTTGTTGTAGAGGTTCAGACTTACTATGAATAGCCAAGTCGGTCGGACAGTTGATAGTTACAACAGGCTTTTTGGGCAATAATTCAGATTGAATCGACGTTAAAACATCACTTATTAATTTGTGCACATTAATATAGGTATTTACACCGTCATCTTGAATAACCGCTACCTTTTTAAAGTTAGATATAAGGTCAGCTGCACGATTTAAGTTGCGGTAAATTAAATCTAAGTTTTCAATACCTTCATCTATAAAGCGTTTTAGATGGCTTGAGGTTAGTTTTTTGTCATCAAAGCTTTGCTGTATGTCTGCTAGTTTATCTCTAAGTAACGTAGAACCTGTAATACCTAGCCCTATTGGTGTGTTAACTTCATGGGCAACACCTGCAACCATTTGCCCTAAAGATGCCATTTTTTCGTTTTCAACAATTTGTGTTTGGTATTGATGCATCCGCTCAAGAGTTGACAAAAGCTCTTGATTTGCCTCTCTAAGGGCGATTGTTCGTTGGTTTACTTTTTCTTCAAGGCTTAGGTTTAGTTGTTTGATTTCTTGCTTATCTTTTTCGTGGCGTTCAAGTTGTTTTTTTGTACGCGTAAGCATGATATTTAAACTATTTGAAAGAGCACTTATTTCTTTTACATCAGTTACTGGTGCGCGTGCATCGTAGTTATGATTTTTAGACACATCCTGCAATAACATACTTAATTGCTCTATTGGCTTAGCTATACGTCGTTGAACTTTAATAGCAATAAAGTAAACAACCGCCAGAATTAATAATGTTAATAACACGTCTATTAATATTTTTCTCTCAATATAAACCTCTAAACTCTCGAGGCTTCCTCGCATATACACATAACCTACTACTTGTTCGTTATCGTAAATAGGGCGGGTTAACTCAATATGGTCACTCGTAATTCGTGGTGTTATAAGCTCATCTACACTGTCTATCCTCAGTGGTACAGGAGGTGTTTTTTTTGCATTAAAGCTAATAAAGAAAACAGGCTTTTGGGATGCTTTTTCTATTGAGTAAATATGTATGTTTTTTACAAGAGGGATCTTTTCAAATGACTTGAGGCGTTTTTCTTCTGTTTTACGATCATCTTCAATTACCGATTGCCCAGCATCAAAAGCTACAATTTCAGAAAGAATAACAAGCTTATTAACTATTAATTGCTTTTGTTCTTTCACGCTTAAATACGTGGAGATAGAAATAGATAACGATAAGCAAATAGCTGTAATAAGCATGATCAAATTAATGAGTGCTTTTCGAATGCTACTTTGATGAACTTTTTTAGGCATTATTTCATTATCGCCTGAGTTAAATTTAATTATTTAGAGTTTTAGTTTAGCAAAGACGTGGAAAAATGAAGGAAAAAAACTAAATTAATTCTTATATTTATTCGAAAGTTAGCTTGAGCACGTTTGTGCTCAATCATTTTACAAATTTAAATTAGCAGCTATATACAGCAAATTTATTGTTCTTAAATACAGTTTGATAGCTTTCAAACTGAGTTTCTAAAATAGGGGGGTATTTTAAAAAGCTGTTAGCAACAATATTTAGCTTCCCTAATTTAGTTAAATGCTGTTTTGCATTAGCTAAAAATGTTTCTGCTACTGTGTAGTCGGTTGCAATACCAGTATGAAAAGGTGGATTGCTAATAATTAAATCAAACTTGCCATTAATGCTTTTAAGGCCGTCACTTAATATAGCCTCACCATTGATGTTGTTAAGCTTTAGGGTTTGCTGTGTTGCATAAGTTGCCAGCGCACTTACATCACTACATACAAACTCAAGTGCTGGATTATGAAGCCCTAAAAAAGTTGCTATTAAACCTGCGCCACAACCAAAGTCGAGAACTTTGCCTTGCTTAATTGTCGGTGCGTTTTCCAGTAGAACTTTCGTTCCTATATCTAAACTACCGTGATTAAACACCCCAGGAACACTAATAGCTGTAAATTCAGAGTCGGCAACATTAACAACAAACTTTTTATGGTAAGTCGTAATATCAAAGTGAGGGTGCTTAGAAATTTCAGCAAATGAGTAAAGAACGCAGTGCTTAGCTGAATCAATCTTGTTACTAAACTCAGCTTTACCAGCTAATTGCTTTTCAATTGACTTAACACCACTTTTGTTTTCACCTACTACTAATAGTTCGGCATCATCAGTAATAGCAGATCGAATATTATCAAGTGCCATTAATAACTCTGGTTTTGATTTAGGGTAGTAAAGAATAACTAAATCGTAGTCGCTACCAGGTATTGTGTGGCTTACATGAACATCAACATCTTTGGTGTTTTTAGCAAACTCTCCGTTAGCATGGTTGTAGCTAAACGCAGTTACTTTGCTTTGCGGATTAAGTCTTTTAAGCTCTGTTAAAAAGCCATCTTGAACAAAGTTGACCACCAAGATAGATTTTCCCGTTAGTGCCTCGCTATTACGAAGTAACAGTAAACTTGGGTTGGTTAGTACGCTCATAAATGGCTTTGCCTTACAGTATATTTAGTTTTATAAAAGTAAAAGTGAGTAATTAAATTTAATTATTCTGTGCGCTCAAACATTAAATCCCACACGCCATGACCTAGGCGATGTCCGCGCTGCTCAAACTTAGTAAGCGGGCGTAAATCTGGACGTGGAACATAATCATTTGTTTCTGATTGGTTTTTAAAACCAGGAGCTACGTTCATTACTTCGAGCATGTGCTCTGCGTAGTTTTCCCAGTCTGTTGCCATATGAAAAACGCCACCCATTTTAAGTTGGGCTCTTAGCTTTTCAACAAACTCAGTTTGTACAATACGGCGTTTGTGGTGACGCTTTTTATGCCAAGGGTCAGGGAAAAATAGTTGTAGTGTTGTTAAGCTTTCATTAGGTATGCAATCTGCAAGTACTTCAACTGCATCGTGTTCAAAAATACGTAAGTTGGTAATGCCTGCTTCATCGGCATCCATTAAACAAGCACCAACGCCAGGGCGATGTACTTCAATACCGATAAAGTTTAGGTGAGGGGCATTTGTTGCCATTTCGACAAGCGACTTACCCATACCAAAACCAATTTCTACTACTACATCGTTGTTGTTGCCAAAAACTTCGCTTAAATCAAGCATACCGTTTTTATGCTCTAGGCCCATTGTTGGCCAGCATTTTTCGATTGCAGCGGCTTGGCCTTTGGTTAATCGACCTTCGCGTTTTACAAAACTGCGAATGGTGCGGATGTATTTACCTTCTTGCTTAGCTTGCTCAAGGTTAGTGTTGCTTGATTCACTCATATTATTGGCCTGACAAAAACAATGTGTTTAAAAATGGTTGCATATTATCCCTGACCGAGGCCGCAATCACAAGTATTAGCTGGTTTTACACCCCGTATAGCTTGATCTTTTTGTTAACTGCAATAGACTGAGCCGCCATTGGGCATCAGTAAAAGTTAAAAATGTTGGATTTAAATAAAGAACAGTCACACTGGTTTTCTAATCAAGTTGTTGATTGGTATCACCTTCATGGGCGTAAAACACTCCCGTGGCAGCTAGGTAAAACACCTTATAAAGTGTGGGTGTCTGAAGTGATGTTGCAGCAAACCCAAGTTATTACTGTTATTCCATACTTTGAAAAGTTTATGCAAAGCTTTCCAGATATTATCGCTTTAGCTGATGCGGATGAAGATTTAGTACTGCATCACTGGACCGGCTTAGGGTATTACGCTCGTGCGCGTAACTTACACAAAACAGCTAAAATAGTGCGTGACAAATACCAAGGTGAGTTTCCGAAAACACTCGATGAAGTAATGGATTTACCTGGAATAGGGCGCTCTACTGCAGGGGCTGTTTTATCATTGTCGCTTGGGCAGCATCACCCTATTTTAGATGGGAACGTGAAGCGAGTTTTAGCGCGCTATTTTATGATTGAGGGCTGGTACGGCGTTAAAAAAGTCGAAAACCAGCTTTGGCATTTATCAGAGCAGTTAACGCCTAAAGATAATGTTACTGAGTTTAATCAAGCTATGATGGATTTAGGGTCTAGCGTTTGCTCACGCAGCCGGTTTGATTGCGAGGCTTGCCCATTAAACTCAGGCTGTGGTGCTTTTAATACAGGTAAAGTAAAAGAGTTTCCACATTCAAAACCTAAAAAAGCAGTTCCTAAAAAGAGTTGTCATCAGTTAATTATTCAGTGTGGTGATAAAGTGCTTATGGAAAAACGTCCTAACAGCGGTATTTGGGGCGGATTGTTTGGCTTTTTTGAATTTAATGAGTACGAAGAGCTTCAAATGTTTTTAGCTCAGCAAGGCCTAGAGGCTAGTTTAGTAGAGCTTGAAGCGTTTATTCATGTGTTTTCACATTTTGAGCTGAGGATTAACCCGCATGTGCTCAATGTTAAGAAAACTCCTGATGTGGTAAACGATAAGCAATTAATCTGGTATCCGCTTGATCAATCAATAGAGGTTGGCCTAGCAGCACCAACTAAAAAGTTGGTTAAACAAATTACAGCAATAGTATAGAATAGCCCCATATTTAGCGTTAGAGAGAATCAATCATGGCACGTACAGTATTTTGTCAAAAGTTACAAAAAGAAGCCGAAGGGCTTGGCTTTCAGTTATACCCTGGTGAAATTGGTGAAAAGATTTTTAATAACATCTCTAAAGAAGCGTGGGCTCAGTGGCAACATAAACAAACAATGCTTATTAACGAAAAGCATTTAAATATGATGGACCCAGAACACCGCACATTTTTAGAAGAGCAAATGGTTGGTTTTTTGTTTGAAAACAAAGATGTAGAAATTGAAGGTTATCGACCGCCTGAAAAGTAATGTTTTAAACATAAGAAAAAGGGCTATTTAGCGTAATGCCGATCAGTTAAGAAAATGACCGGTTGACCGATCCAAACGATC
>NZ_WTKZ01000032.1:0-49156 GCF_011378805.1 Pseudoalteromonas sp. Z9A6 | reverse complement strand
AGTGGCCTGACTTAAACAAACTGGTCTCCGATGAACTCGGGGCGATTCATCATTCTCTCTACAAGCATGCAAATATAAATAAACTGTATTATCTGCAATACTAAATACATCACCTTCGCGTTTAATATGAAATAAATGCAAAGGGTGTATTGGGTCAATTCTTGGCAGTAGTTCTAACTTAACTAGCACACCACTTACGCCTAAGTTGACAGCTGAATCACTATGAACTTCTACTTGTTTTGTAAATTCTATGAAAGGTAGGTAACCTTTCGAAAAAGTGTTCTCGGTGTATTTTAAAACATCTTCAACAGAGGGAGGTAAAGGTCTTGAAAACTGAAAACCTTGAATAGATTGAATTTGTGAGAGCAACCTAGAAGGCTCTGAAAAGCTATACAAGATAAGGTTTACACCCAAGGTTAAAAATAAACACTCATCTTGATGGCGAATAACACCATCTACATTTTGAATAACAAGTTTTAACCAGCGTCCGCAGTTTTTTCTAAGTTCAAAACACTGCTTACCCAATAGCGCCAAATCGGTGTAACGCGTAACTGCAAAAATTAAGGTGGCTGCTTCTACTTTTGGGCCTTTATTAAATAAATCATTATTATCTTTTACGCTTTTATAATGCATCGGTAACTTAGTACCTTCGGGCACAGCACTTTGCACGAGCCAAACATCGTCTTCATCGGAAAAGTCTGAGTGTTTAAGTGTTTTACTTTCGCTTGGCGTTCCAGTTTGAACAACAAACTGATTACCACTTAATAATAATTGGTAATGTTCACCAGCGATAACCCCCCTACTGTGACGCCAATAATCATATTCAAGTACTCGAACCGCAGAATCGTTATCAACAAATACCAGCCCATCAAATACATTGTTTAATCGTCTAAATAAAAAGCGATAATTTGCAATATCAGGTCCCGAAATTAAAAATAATAATGTAGCTCCCGTACTACGAACAAAATCGTTGTACTGCCTCATCATCAGCTCTAAGCTTTTCTCGTCAGTACTGCTTAACTGTGCTGTATTAAAATGAACAAAAATAAGCGCTTTGTTTAGGCGTTTATAAGCACTTATTTCTTTTATAATACCTGAATTAATTTTCTCTATAGAATGATTCTGTGTTTCTGAGGCCAACGAAAAAGGGTGTACTCTATTATGCTTATAAGCATAATTTAACGATGCGGAAAAAGAAGAATCAAAAAATGATTCAACCTCTTGGGAAACTATATATATATCATTAACCAAGCTTTGGTTAATTGAATGTAACGCCAATTCGATTACAAAATTGTCTAAAGGGGCTAAAACAGCATAACTTGAAGCCGATTTTAACTCTTTTGCAGCAGGCTCTAATCCCGTTATGTTAAAGTTATGCACTTAAAACGCCCTATAAAAAATACTTTTTTACTAGTTTTAACCGTTATTCTATATATAATAGCCAAATATTGTCCACTTTTAATCAAAATAATTAAAGTAACTGTAAAGGTAAGAATGAATAACTTGACGCCTAAAAATTCACAAACGTTAACATCAAGTGACATAGAAAACCTTGCACTACGTTTTGGTGGAAAGAGTGATGACTACATAGAAATTGTAAACAAACAGCAAAATAATAATACAATTAATAAGTACGCATTACTTAAAGAAATAAACAACGAACTAAACACATAAGTTAGTTCAATTAAAGATAGGTAAAACTTCCGTTGCAAAGAGTTTTCGTTAAAGGTATCAAAGGCGGTTTAGGCACTACCTCTGTGGTTGCAAATTTAGCGTGCGTGCTAAAAAAGTCTGATGTTGACGTTATTGCAATCGATCTAGATGCAAAAAGTGACCTAGGTTTACATTTTGGCTTGCCATGGAAGTATACCAAAGGCTGGAGTAATGAAGCGAGCTTTGAAGATGCACTTGTGCATTTTCATCAAGATGACGATGGCATTATATTTTTACCATATGGTGACAGCACTAATACTAGCATCGATAACATCACTAAAATGGTAAATAGATGCAAAAACCTAAATTATAGCCAAGAAGCGTGGGTAATTTTTGACTGCCCTGCACATATTAACCTTCCCCACTATCCGTTAGAGAAAAACGATATTGTAATTGAACTGGTTAATTGCGACGCTATTTGTCACAGCTTAATTTATAGACGCCTACAAACACTCAAAAATTCAGATACTGATTGGAAGCATTACTTTTTAGTTAACCGCTATAATTCTGCATCTACGCTAGAATTTGACTTGTTTTCTCTTTGGCAATCTACGCTCCCCCTTATGGCTCCGTTTTTTATCAACAGTGACGAAGTTATTAAAGAGTCAACCGCATACAGAAATGTAGCGCTTAATTGTGCGCCATATAGTGTCGCAAACGATGACTTTGAAACACTAGCTGGTTGGCTAGTTAGTAAAGCGACCTTATAAAATGAGCATTACATCATTTTATCAGCGCCCTATTCACAGCACTTTATACTTGCTGCTGAGCATTTTATTTACTGATAAGTTAGTCCGGTACATTTTATTTAAGTTTCATAGCTACTTTAATCAACATAAAGTAAATGTTATTGAAGCTTTTTTAATGCCTTTTATTACGCTTTTAAGCTCACTGTTTATAAATATTAAAAAGCACAAAATCAGCTTTGAATATACCCTTTATGACTACTACCCTCATTTAAGGTTGCCTTACCGAACCTACATTTACTCAAATATATTACGCTTTATTATACAAAGTGTTTTTTTAGTGTTTTTTAAAAACCAGCTTAAATCTAGTTCTGTAAAAGATGATGCTGTTAATTATTTTTATGATGGTGTTAGCTACCTTTTAAGGCAATTACGTTGGTTTGATTTAAAGCTAGGTAGATTGTTAAAGCGCTTACTATCAAAAAAAAAAGGCCCTAAAAAAAGTGCTTTTAAAGCAATGGCTGATGCACGTGTATGGCAAAATAAATTAGTTAAGTATGTAATTCTCGCATTTATTTTATTTTTACTAGCAATATTCATTACAATTCCTTTTAGTTTGGAAGCTCAAGCCGTTTTTATAAGCTTTATTTTATTAGTTGCGTATGCACTTAAGCGAGTAAAAGGCCAAATGGCAACTATTGTTATGATAACCCTGTCAGTAACTACGTCTTCTCGTTACTTATGGTGGCGCTACACTGAGACTTTAAATTGGGACGATCCACTAGCACTCGCACTAGGTGCCGGCTTATTACTTGCTGAAACTTATGCTTGGCTTGTACTTATTTTAGGCTTTTTCCAAACAGTTAATCCACTTGAGCGAAAACCAGTCCCTTTACCTAAAGACACTGACCTATGGCCAACTGTTGATGTATACATCCCAACTTATAACGAGCCGTTAAGCGTTGTAAGGCCGACTACTCTAGCTGCTCTGAGCATCGATTGGCCTGCAGACAAGTTAAATGTTTATATATTAGATGATGGAAAGCGCCCTGAGTTTAAAGATTTTGCAGCCGAGATTGGAGTGGGTTATTTAGCACGTGCGGATAACAATCATGCTAAAGCCGGTAATATGAATAGCGCTATGCGTTATACCGATGGCGAATATATCGCAATTTTTGATTGTGACCACGTCCCTGCTCGCTCATTTTTACAAATGACAATGGGGCAGTTTTTAAAAGACAGTAAAGTGTGTTTAGTGCAAACACCTCATCACTTTTTCTCAGCCGATCCATTTGAGCGAAACCTTAACAACCACAGCCAAATCCCTAATGAGAACATGCTGTTTTATGGACTTATTCAAGACGGCAACGACATGTGGGATGCAACCTTCTTTTGTGGTTCTTGCGCTGTATTAAAACGAGCAGCACTTGATGATATTGGCGGCTTTGCGTTTGAAACAGTAACGGAAGATGCTCACACAGCACTTCGTATGCAGCGTGCTGGTTATAAAACAGCTTATATAAACATTCCACAAGCAGCAGGCCTTGCCACCGACAGTTTGTCAGCGCATATAGGCCAACGTATTCGCTGGGCGCGTGGTATGGCGCAAATATTTAGACTTGATAACCCATTAATGGGCAAAGGTTTAAGCATTCCTCAACGATTATGCTATATAAACGCAATGCTGCACTTCCTTTCGGGTATTCCTCGTATTGTATTTTTAACAGCACCTTTAGCGCTAATATATTTTAATGCATACATAATTTATGCCCCATTTATAGCTATTTTTATCTATGTAGTGCCAACACTAATTCAAATAAAAGCGACTAACTCACGCATTCAAGGCAAGTATCGTTATTCCTTCTGGGGTGAAGTCTATGAGTCAGTACTTGCTTGGTACATATTAAAACCCACTACCGTTGCTTTATTTAATCCTAATAAAGGTAAATTTAACGTAACCGAAAAAGGTGGTTTAAATGATGAAGAACATTACGATTGGGGCATTTCTAAACCGTATTTAATTCTCTTACTTATTAACTTACTTGGAATAATAGTGGGTGTATTACGTCTGTTTTTAGGTGACTCAAGTCAGATTGGTGTACTTATAATAAGTATGGGTTGGGCTTTTTATAATATTATTATTTTAGGTGCTGCTGTTGCAGTTGCTGCTGAAGCACGCCAAGTGAGGCACTCGCATCGTATTAAGGCAAACTTTCCTGCCGGCGTTCGTTTAGCAAATGGTCATACTTTAAAAGTAAAAATAACAGATTATTCAGATAACGGTGTAGGCATAGAGACTGAACACGCACATTTATGCCGCGTTAACGATAAAATTGAATTATTAATGAGTCGCGGTAACAAGCAATTTTCGTTTACAACTTATGTATGTAATACCCGTAGAAAACAAATTGGCCTTACACTTAAAGATTTATCTCTCGAAAAACAGAGAGCGTTTATACAATGTACCTTCTCAAGAGCAGATGCTTGGTTAGATTGGCAAAATAACTTTAGACATGACCGTCCATCGTATAGCTTCAAAGAAGTGCAAAAAACCAGTTTACGGGGCTTTAGTAATTTACTATTTCATGCTCCAAGAGCGTTACAACCAATTATTAAGTTTATGACTAATACCGTCATTTACATAAATTCATTTACTCCAAAAAAACCGATAGTGCATAATAATCATGATTAAAAAGTTACTTAATACATTTCTAACATTGTTACTTATTAGTAGCGCATATAAAGTGCTCGCTATCGAGCCTATGCACGACAAAACTATGTTCGTAAATGGCTACCCTGAAAGCGCTCAGGTCTCTAGTTTACGTCTTAGTTTTGAAAAGTTAGGGTTCAACGACTATAAACTCGACGGTGTTAATAACAATTCTCGTGTCGATTTTACAAATAGAATCGACAAGTTAAGCACTAATTTAAAACTTAACTTTTCGTACACTAACTCACCTTCATTACTGGCTAATGTATCGCATTTAAAAGTTTACTTTAACGATAACCTAGTCACTGTATTGCCTATTAATGAACAACTAAGTGTTGTAAAAAATACGGTAAGTCACAGCCTAGATCTAAATGCTAAATATATTCAAGACTACAACCAAATCCGCTTTGAGTTAGTCGGTTACTATGACTTACGATGCCAAGATTACTTTAGCCGCTCAATCTGGACTGAAATAAACAAATCTAGCCATATTACGCTTGATCAAAAACAGTTAGCAATTGATAGCCGTCTTGAGTATTTACCAGAACCATTTTTTGATGCTAAAGATTACAATAAACTAAACTTACCTTTTGTATTTGCAAGCACACCTAATACACAAGCTATAGAAGCCGCGGCAACTTTATCGAGTTGGTTTGGCGCTCAAGCTGATTGGCGTGGCGCTAACTTTCCTGTAACCGTAAATAAAACACCAGAACAACATAGTGTGGTGTTTATTACTAATGACTCAAAACCTGATTTTTTAAAAGATTATCCTGATGTCGAAAAACCTACAGTTGAGCTAATTTCAAGCCCAATCCACAGATACAATAAAATGTTGTTAATTTTAGGCCGTGATGAAAAAGATTTAAAAACAGCGGTCACTGGTTTGGTATTTGGTCATAAAATTATGACAGGCAGAAGTGCAAGCATCGAAGCAATTAATAAGCTACCTCTGCGTAAAGCATACGATGCCCCGCGATGGCTTAGAAACGATCGTCCAGTCCACTTTGACGAGCTTATTGACTACCCAACTCAGTTACAAGCTGAAGGTCTTAACAACGGCCCTATAAAACTAAATGTCCGTTTTGCACCTGATTTATTCACTTGGCGTGAAAAAGGGATCCCGATAACTTTGCAATACCGTAATACACCTGAGAGCGAAACCTTAAATTCGCGTTTAAATATGCTAATAAACCAAGAATTTATAAGTGGCTTCTTACTTGATAAAAAAGATACATCGTTAACAACCGCTAAAACGTTGCTGCCTTTAATTGCTAATACAGACACAACACAAAGCGCAGAAGATTTTTCATTGGAAGGTATTAATCTTGCCAATCGCAATGAACTAAACTTTGATTTTAGGTTTGCAGTACTTAAGAAAGGCGAATGTGCCGTTGCTCCCCCTGGCGGCGAATACGGTGTAATTGATGGAAATTCTAATATTGATGTAAGTGGGTTTGACCATTACATGGCTTTACCTGATTTAAATGTATTTGCAAATAGCGGGTTCCCATTTACAAAGTATGCAGATTTACAGCAAACTTTAGTGTTAATAGACGAAGTTCCATCACCAAAAGCACTTTCTGTATTATTTAACCTAACAGGTCATTTTGGCGCTATTACAGGATACCCAGCTCATAGAATAAGCGTTGCTCATTTAAATGAAGATGCAAACTTAGATGACAAAGACATCTTAGTTATCGCAAAACCTAATAGCATTGCTAATAACTTAGATGAAGATGCACAAACTAATATCCTCCTTGATAACAATCAGCGTGCTATAAAACAAGCTATATACAATGGTGCATATGATGAACAAACTACAGATAAAGTAGAAGTAAGTATAAAAAGTAGCGGGGATATGGCCGTTATCACTGGCTTTCAATCACCGTTTGATTCAGAGCGTTCAATTGTATCGCTTAGTGCAACATCACAAAAAGCCTTTACTCTGCTTGATGATGCGTTAATGAGTTCAGAAGCGCTTGCACAAATTAAAGGCAGTGCGGCGGTTATAAACTCCCAAGGTATTAAAACTATTAAAACTGATGAGCAATATTTTGTTGGTCATATTCCAGTGCATACACTAATTTGGTTCCATTTGTCGGATCACCCATTTGTGCTGGCGCTATTGTCTATTTTAACACTACTGCTGATCTCATTTATAATATGGCGATTACTGCAAGCATTAACATACAAGCGCTTAGCTGAAGGAGATAAGTAATGAAGTCACTCATTAATGTATTTTTTACCATGATTGCATTATTTACTTTTAATGCCAATGCACAAGTAGAGCAGTGCCAGCCATGGGATGCATGGCAAACATTTAAAAATAATTTTATAAGCAAAGATGGCCGCGTTATTGATTTGGGGAGTGAGCAAAATATCACAACCTCTGAAGGCCAATCTTATGCGTTATTTTTTGCTGTTGTGGCAAATGACAAAGCAATGTTTGATCTAGTGCTTGATTGGACACAAGAGCATTTATCAGAAGGTGATTTAAGCACTCGTTTACCGGCATGGCAATGGGGTGTTAACAATCAAAATATTGGCGGAATTTTAGACTCAAACCCAGCGTCTGATTCTGACTTATGGATAGCATACAGCTTATCGCAAGCAGCTATTCTTTGGGATGACCGCCGCTACAGTATATTAGCAGCCGTACTCGCACAACGAATAATGCGTGAAGAAACCGCCTATATTTCGGGTCTAGGTTTATCATTACTACCCGCTCCTACAGGTTTTGAATTTGATAATGAGCGTTTTAAGTTAAATCCGAGCTACTCGCCATTATTTATTTATCAGCAGTTTAAAAAGCTCTACCCACACTCGCCTTGGCATCAACTGCACGAAGGCTCAGCAAAGTTGATTTTAGATACAGCAAAACAAGGCGTTAGCCCTGATTGGGTAATGTTTGATGCAAATAACGGCTTTTACTACGATAAAAAAACAACTGACTTGGGCAGTTACAACGCTATTAGAGTATATTTATGGGCAAGTATGATGGCAGACAACGCACCTTATAAAAAAGAGCTATTAGCGCAATTTAGCCCTTTTATAGAAACAATTAATAAACGTGGTTACGTGCCTTTAAATACTTATGCTAAATCAGGGAAATCTGAAAAAAGAGGTCCTCTAGGCTTTAACTCAGCTTTATTACCTTTACTAGCAACTAATAACGACAACTCTACAGTAATGGCAATTCAGCAAAAGCTAATGATTGATAAATCATTTACCCAGACTCGTTATTACGACAGCGTACTTAACTTGTTTGGTGCAAGTGCTTTGAATAAACGTTTTTCAATTACAGCAGATGGGACGCTACAACCGGTATGGAGCACTGAATGCCGTTAAGGTTTGCCCTAGCTTGCACATTAGCGCTTAGCTCTGGATTAAGCGCTAACACAGTCAACGATATTGATACGCAATCTGTTGATTGGTTACTAAGCCAAATAGGTATTGGTGAAGCACAGCAAAATAAAAAACTAGTTGAAGATAGCTTACGAAAGCTAGTCGCTATTGCTCCTGCCCGAATAGAAACACAGTGCGCAGTAGCGCGTTATGATTTTGCCAATGGAGAATCAGCAAAAGCCAACCAGTTATTAAGTAAAATAGATAATGGGCTTACCGAACAGGCTCCGTGCGTTGAAAAACTAAAAGTTCTTTCTCGTACTGAAGGCAAAGATAAATCTTCAATTCAACAAGCTAAATTATTGGCTCGTGCGGGTCGTTATGAACAAGCTCGCGAAATCTATAATAAGATTTTTAAAAATGTCTACCCAACACTAGATTACGAACTTGAACATTTAAGCTGGTATGGACAAGATAGCTCCCAATGGGAGAGTGTAAAAAAAGGCTATGATAGATTAGCTCAAAACTATCCAAGTATTGCGCAAGTAGAAGTCGCTTATGCGCGTCACTTACTTAGGCGTAATCTGACAGATAAAAAAGCGATTGATATTTTAAGTAAATATGGTGCAGGCCCTACTTTTATCAATGAAGTAGAATACATCTGGCTTAGTGCTTTACTAGAAATGCCCTTAACGGATGAAACAGTCAAGCAGTATCAGCGCTATTTCACGCTTTATCCCTTTAGTAGCAAAGGTGAATTGCAGTACCAAGATTTTCTAAAAGATTATAAAAAACGCCAAACACTCCTTGCCGACCCTGCTTATCAATTTTGGGTAAGAGGTGATAAATTACTTGAGAAAAATAAGCTAGCTGCTGCAGAGCCCCTGCTTTTAAAAGCTTTAAGAGGTCGTCCGCAAGACGGCGCTATAATGCGAAGCATTGGCACACTCTATTTACGCCTCGGTCAAAATCAAAAATCGTATCAATACTTTACGCGTGCGCAAAAATACACAACTGAGTTCGCTGAGCGTGAAACACTACAAGAATTAGCAAAAACAGCTAAGCTTTGGCTTTATATACGCGAAGCTAAAAATGCCATTAATAATAAAGAATTTAAAACGGCTAAGCTTAAGCTTGATTTAGCTGCCACCTTAGAACAAGAAACTAATACAGTAATATATAACAAAGGCTTATTACAATTTGCTCAAGGTCAATATTCACAAGCCGCACTTACATATCAAATTGTTTTAAAAAGCGAGCCGCTTAATAGCAGTGCTTTAATAGGCCTACTTGAAATAGCTGAATTAGAGCAGAATGAAAAAGCCCTAACCTCTTTTTATAACAGCTTATCGTTTAATCAAAAGAAACTAATTAAAGAACCTTATTCTGTATCTTTAAGCAGTCAGTACCGCGCAAAGGCAGAGGCGTTAACGCAATCTGGAGATTTAGAGCAAGCTGAAAAAGTATTAAAAAATGCAATTGAAATAGCGCCAGAACAGCCTTGGTTATACTACGATTTAGCCTTTATATATCAACAAAAAGGTCTGACAGAAGAGGCCCGCGCTTTATTTAATAATGTACTGTGGCAATTTCCGTTAAACCCACAGATTCGTTATAGCCACGCGCTTTTTTTACGCTCCCTTGATGACTATCAAGGTGCTATTAAAACATTGCAGTACATTCCATTTAAATCCAGAGATAAAGATATTATTGCGCTTGAACAGCAACTGCAACTCAATGAGTCTTTGACACAAAGTGAGCGCCATCTAGACGCTAAAAATAAAGCCACTGCGATTTATCATTTAAGTAGCTTAGAAGCACAGAACTTAACACCCGCTATGCAGGCAGAGTTATCGCGAAGTTGGTATAGAATCGACGAAAAAAAACACGCTATAAGACTTATAAGCAAAGCACTGAAAGCTGAGCCTTTGCTTTCTGCTTATTGGCATACACTTTATGGTGAATGGCTTTTAGATCAGGGCGATGAAAATAAAACCAAGCAATGGTTTGAAAATTACATATTACCAGAGAGCGCCACTGAGAACGAAACTACTCAATATGTACAGCTACAAAATAGCTATATTACTCAGTATTACAATGGTAGTGATTTAATCGCTAAGCTTAACCAGCTGGATCAAAAATATAAAAATACGCCAGCAACAACTACTGCCCTTATTAATGCAAACTTAGCGCTAGAACAGCGCGAAGCTGCTGTTATTTTATATCAGCAAAAAGTACAAAATAAACAAACCATAGAACCTCAAGCACTACTCGCTATTGCTAATGCATATATAGAACTTGGGGACGACTTTCAGGCAAAAGAAGTTACGCAAAAAGCGATTACGCAAACCACGTCGCAAGAAGGTTATTTACAACGCCAAATCATGTCATCTCTTAATGAGTTTAAGTACTCAGGGGATGCACTTTATTTAGCTAAGCAACTTGTTGAAAAGTCACCCAACGATCAAGAACTACGTTATTTAGGCGCTCAAGTAGCCAGCAAATTCAACGAAACCGAACAAGCACAATCTTGGTACGCACAAACCCTGTCACCTAATCGTACGCTAAATGAAAAAGAGCTTTACGGAGCGCTTTTAAAAATAGATGAAAACGATGAATGGTATGTAAATGGTGCTAAACGTGAGCTAATAAACGAGCAAAACAAAAACCAAGCCTACATTGCCATTGGTGTTAACTTTAGTGGACAAACAAGTACTGAAAGCGAAGCAACACTTGGTGCAGGCTTAGTCCCGATTGAAGCTTACTTTCCGCTTTGGCAAGGCCAGGGATTTATTAAAATAGACCCGACAACTATTAGTGCACAAACAACGCGCTTTGATGAGCAGTTTGCAGGTAGCCGCTACGGACAAGGTGCACTGTGTATTTTTACCTGCTCAATCGATGAAGTAACACCTGAGGAAAGTGGTGTAGATGTAGGTATTGGTTGGCAGAACGAAAACTGGCGTGTAGATGTAGGTACAACTCCACTCGGCTTTTTAATTGAAGACATTGTATGGGGTGTAAATTACGCAGACAGTTTTGGCGATTTTGGATACAGCCTAGAACTTGAAAAGCGCCCAGTTACAAGCTCGGTACTTTCTTATGCGGGCTTAAAAGATGTAAATACGGGTGAAGTTTGGGGTGGTGTACGCTCTACAGGCCTGACTGCTAATGTATCGCATGACTTAGGCGGAAAATGGGGGTTTTGGTCAAGTGCCGACTTTACCCTATATAAAGGCCAAAATGTAAAAGACAACCAACGCTATCGTATGATGGGCGGTACTTATTACCGTGTAATTAGCAATCAAGAGCGTGAATTTACCGCAGGCGCTAGCTTATTACATTGGGCATACAAGTATAATTTAAGTGAAGAAACATGGGGCCATGGTGGTTATTACAGCCCACAAAACTATGTAGGCTTATCTGTGCCACTCACTTATGACGCGCGTTGGGGCGATGATTTTGTTTATCGATTAAAAACCGGTGTTTCGTACTCGCAAACAAAAACTCAATCTATTGATTTTTTCCCTAATGATGGCGATTTGCAAATAGCTGCATATGATAGAGAGTCAATAACAGGTGTTGATCCTGTATTTGAAGGTGAAACAAGTTCTGGTGTTTCGTATAATCTTGAAGGTAGTTTTGAGTATAGAATAACGCCGAATTGGTTCTTTGGTGGTTATTTAGCCATCGATCGTTCTGACTTTTACGAACCAAACTTTGGTCAGCTTTATATACGTTACTACTTTAATCCTGTGTACGGAACACTTGAGTTTCCAGGCACTCCTATTATTCCTTATGCTGAGTTTTAACTTGGCATAAGGTGATATACCGCGAATACTTCCCCTAGCACAAAGGTATATGTATACTTGAGCGCAATTGTAACTAGGATAAGGGTGTGTCTCTTACTTTGTGGTGTTATAGCCATACAGCAAATCATTATCTTAGCTACAAATACTATACTGATGGTCGAGCATTTTAGTGGTTATAAATTCTAAAATAGCTAAAGCAAAAAATTATAAGGCCATCATAACAATACTTAAAGTTAGGAAGTAAATATGAGTTCAACTCCAGATAGTGGCTGGTGGGGCCACCCTAAAGGACTTTCGACATTGTTCTTCACTGAAATGTGGGAACGAATGAGTTATTACGGTATGCGAGCTATGCTCGTATTATTCATGACAGCAAGCTTACAAGAAGAAGGCCTTGCCTTTACTGTTGCATCAGCTGCTGCAATCTATGGCTTGTACACAGGCGCAGTATACTTTTTAGGCTTACCGGGTGGCTGGCTAGCTGATAGATTATTTGGTGGTCAAAAAGCAGTTTGGTATGGCGGCATAATTATTATGATTGGCCATATTATTTTGGCTATTCCACATGATTATTCTTTCTTCATTGGCTTAATATTTGTAGCAACAGGTACTGGTTTACTAAAACCAAATATCAGTGCAATGGTAGGCCAATTATATAGCGATGCTGATGAGCGTCGTGATGGCGGTTACGCTATTTATTACATGGGTATTAACATGGGTTCTTTAATAGGTTACTACGTATGTGGTTACTTTATGGAGAACGTAGGCTGGCACTGGGCATTTGGTGCGGCAGCTGTCGGTATGGCCATTGGTTTAGTTCAGTACAAACTCACACTTAATAACTTACCAGAGCACAGCGCTTTACCTGCCAATCCATTGGGTCCTAAAGGTACTTCACGTGCATGGATTGGTATTGCTGTATTTGTAATTGCAGCAGCTGCAGTTACTACAGCTGCAATGACCGGCGCAATTGTAATCAATCCAACAGTGGTTGCAGGTTACACAGCGATTGTATTTACTATTATCTTTTTTGTTTATTTTGGTGTTATTTACTTTACAGGTAAATTAACTGATGCTGAAAAACAAAGAATGTGGGCACTATTTTTAGTCTGTATTGCATCTGCATGTTTTTGGTCTGGCTTTGAACAAGCGGGTTCATCATTAAACTTATTTGCACGCGATTATACTGACCGTCTTATTGGTACTTTTGAAATCCCTACAACGTGGTTTCAATCATTAAATTCACTATTTATTATTGCCTTATCGCCATTTTTTGCAGCACTTTGGATTAACTTATCTAAAAGCTTAGTATCACCTAGCTACAGCGTTAAGTGTGCAATTGGTTTAATTATCATGGCATCAGGCTTTTTAGTGATGTTTATGGCAGCTCATTACGCAGCTGAAGGCTTAAAAGTAGCGCCTTACTGGCTTGTTACTACGTACTTTTTACATACTGTGGGTGAGCTTTGTTTAAGCCCTGTAGCGTTAAGTGCTGTAAGTAAACTATCGCCTAAACGTTACACAGGCCAAATGATGGGTGTATTTGTATTAACTTACTCAATCGGTAATATTATTGCAGGCTTACTTGCTGGTAATTTCGATCCGAACAATGTTGATGAAATTCCTAACTTATACTTACAAATTGCATTATTTAGCATTGGTGTTGGTGTTGTTTTAGTACTAATGACTTTTAAAGCTAAAGTATGGGAAAAACAAGGGTTAGAAGAGAAAGTCTCTTAATTGTTGTTTATTTAAAATATAACAACATAGCCTAAACATTCCTCCATAGCATCTATGGGGGAATTTTTTTATTCAACTTTGCCCCACTCTCGTTAACTGATATTATGTCCTGATTGATTATTGAATAGACTCAGGGACAGCAGTATATGCATTCATTAACGTTATCACGTACCACTCTAATCGCATTATTTCTCCTTATTTTTTTATCTGCCTGTGGTGGCGGTGATGAAGTAACAGTAAATCCAAATGATCCTGTAGAGCCCGAATCTAGTGGCTTAATTATTACCAATGCTAATGGCTTACAAACGTCATTAGATGAAGGTAACTTTACTATCAATGCCCCTGGGGAAATAGTGGCTACCGATACTGAAATAACCTACGGAAAATTAGTCCTTGATGAAAATAATCAAGCAAAAAATATCATTTCAGATATACATACGCTTACCCCGAATACACTTCAACTTTCTAGCCCAATGACAATCACTATAAAAATACCTGACGACTATGTACTAGGAGGCCAGTTATCTATTGCTCGTTTAAGCGGAGACTCTTGGTCAGGTATTACTAATTCAACGGTATCGCAAGGCTTTGTTAGTGCACAAGTAAACCAACTAGGTAGCTATGCAATCGAAATGCAACGTACAGTTGCATTTTCTGATATTGGCCCAACCTGTGATGCTAATGCAACAGAGCAATCTGTAAGGTTTGTTCACGTTGCCGACATGCATTCTCGCTTTGGATATCAAGAACAATATTTTAGTCGCATTAAAGCTTATTACAAAAAAGCGCTAAGCGAATCTCCGTATACATTATTCACCGATGGTGGCGATGATTACGAAAAAGGAACTGTAGCAGAGCAAATATCACAAGGGTTAGCCTCTGATGAAACCGTAAAGCTAATGGCTTTTGATTTACGTGTTTTAGGGAACCATGACTATGCGTGGGGCCCTGAAAAACTACTTGAATTTTCACAAGACGATAATGCCATTGTACTTGCCAGTAATACCCGCTTTGAGGGAGGAAACAGTCAGAATTTTGGTGGTGTCGATTTTGCTAAGGTGCAGGTTGGTTGCATAACATTAGGTGTGTTTGGGATGACGTCGGTACCATGGGATGAGCTTGACGAACCAATTGAAAACGACCCTATTCCTGACTTTATAAAACAATTTAAAATGAGTTGGAAATGGCAACAAATCGCACAAAGTATTGTAAGCCAATACAGCGATGACGTTGATTACATGATTATGCTAAGCCATTTGGGCAAAGGAACTGACGTTGAGATAGCAACCAATGTACCGGGTATAGATTTAGTGCTTGGTGGGCATACTCATGGTGGTGAAGACTTTATAGAGCTTGAAAATAATGCTTTAGTCATTCAACCAGAATTTTATGCTCGCGGAGTCACCGATTTAAATTTAGTATTTAATACTACCGATAAAGCACTAAGTCGTTACGAGTATCAACATGTAGATACGCGAACATCTATAGAACCTGACGAAGAAACTAAGCTAGCTATCGATGAAATAATGGGCCGATATGCACCCGATGCTGATACAGAAATTGCCATTTCAGAAAACTACCCAAGTAGCTTTGAAGTTGCAGAAATAACAGCACTTGCAACTAAACACTCAAGCTCAATCAACGCAGCGCTGCTTAACCCTGAACTTGTACAAAAAAGATGGACGCCTGGCACTGTTACACAAGAAGATTTTCACAAAGCATTTTATGTTGAAAGACAGCCTTCAAACACACCTGGCTTTAATTCACTGTATCAAGTAACCGTTACAGGCACTGATTTAAACACAATGATTGCCAGCCAACCCGATTGGTTTGTGTTAAAGCCAGAAAATATTCAAGTAACGACAAATTATAATGTCGCTTTATTTAAAGGTGCGGCACTTAATCCAGATTTATTTTTTAGCAGTGTTACTTTTAATGATGTAAAGCCAATTGCCGAAGCATGGTGGCTACTTGATCAATACGCGCGCTTTAGAACAACTCAATGTCTTCACCTTGATACAGACGCACAGCTTAATGCTTGCCAAGATGTTGCAAATATAACAACTTGGAACTTTGACGATCCAACAAACCCACTAACTCCAAACTCAGGCCCATCTGTTTTAAGCTACTTTGACCCAGAAAATGACGGTTGGGGCCCAGAAGATACACGCTATGAGACAACCACTGATCTTAATATTTCCGATTTAACTGATGGTCCTTCTGGTGTAATGGCTTTTACTCGTCACTCCCCAACAGAAGGCCTATTGATTACGTTAAACACAGCTGCAAATGGTGATTTTAAACATGACGGGTTAGTGTCTGACTACACAATAGTTATGGATATAAACTGGCCATTGGAAACAAACGACATTTACCGCGCAATAATCCAAGCCGATACCGAAAACTACGATACAGATGATGCAGATATATTTGCAAGCCCTGACGGTGGGTACGGTGAAGCAACCAGCAATAGTGGATACTTTGGCGATACTGAACCAGGTAATTGGCATCGTATTGCCTTTGTATTTTATGCTGCACCAACAAATGGCGTATTTGAAATATATGTAGATGGTGAACTCGAAGGTGTTAAAGAAGAAGGCGAGATAAACCGTCGATGGGCACTTGATAAAACAATCCTGTTATTTACAGATAACAACTACGAAACCCGGCCTGGTTACTTAAATGCATTACTTTATGCTGGTCGTGCGATGACCAGAGATGAAATTAAAAGTATGGGCGGCGCACAACAAAAGCTCTCTTTTGAGCAATCGACACGAGTGCTAAATCAAACCATTGAGCGCCATTACCAAGCAGCTCCAGCAATTAAAACTAACTTGTGGATAGAGCAGCGAAACAAGTTCTTTGGTAATGGCTCTTAAAGTGTAAACAATTAAATACAAACAGGCTTTGGCTTGTTCATTATAAAAGGGGGGTTGACGCAGTTTAAACCTCCTTTTTAGTATTTAAATACAACAACTTAAAAACAAGTGCTTCCACTTTAATTTTTACCATATAACTTCATTTTATTTAACTGTATTACAAACGCGTAACTTTATAATAACCGTCCTATTAAATTTACACATACCACATTTACTAAATAGTGCCCCCCTCTTCCCCAAATCAAGAATCTGGTTGATTATCTACTGCAATATGACAACAACACATAATCGCAGTGCTTAATTGCGGGAGTAATAATAATGAGTGAAGTAAATAACTATTTAGGTTTAGTCGGTATTGAATTTACCGAGTACGCAACACCTGATGCTGATTATATGGATAAAGTATTTACTGATTTTGGCTTCTCTAAGCTTAAAAAATTCAAAGGTAAAGACATTGTTTATTACAACCAAAACGATATTCATTTTTTACTGAATAACGAGCGTGAAGGTTTTTCTGCAGAATTTGCTAAAAGCCATGGTCCTGCTATTTGTTCTATGGGTTGGCGTGTTGAGAATGCGCAAAAAGCATTTGAAACTGCAGTAGAGCGTGGTGCAAAACCAGCCACTGATTCAACGCATAAAAATATGCCTTACCCTGCAATTTATGGCATTGGCGACAGCCTAATTTACTTTATTGAAAACTTTGGCGACAAAGGCACTATCTACGAAAGTGATTTTGAAGATTTAGAAACGCAAAATGTTGTAGAAGATAAAGGGTTTATCCGAATCGATCATTTAACTAATAACGTCTATAAAGGCACCATGGAAAAATGGGCTAACTTTTATAAAGACGTGTTTGGTTTTACAGAAGTACGCTACTTTGACATTAAAGGTCAAAAAACGGCGCTTATTTCGTATGCACTTAAGTCCCCTTGTGGCACCTTCTCTATTCCAATAAACGAAGGTAAAGGTAACGATAACAACCAAATTGATGAATACCTTGGTGAGTACAACGGCCCTGGCGTTCAACATTTAGCGTTTTTAACAGATGATTTAGTAAGCTCTCTTGATAAGCTTGATAAATCAACAATCGCTACTTTGGATATTATTCCAGAGTACTACGACACTATTTTTGACCGTGTACCTTGGGTTGCAGAAGATAAAGAAAAAATTCGTCAACATCAGATACTCGTAGATAGCCAAAGTGAAAATTGTTACTTATTACAAATTTTCTCTAAAAACTTATTTGGTCCAATCTTTATAGAAATGATCCAACGCGTTGATGATGGTGGCTTTGGTGAAGGTAACTTCCAGGCATTATTTGAATCAATCGAACGCGACCAAGAGCGTCGCGGCGTTTTATAAAATATTTGAGTAAATTAAAAGCAGCGAACTTCGCTGCTTTTGTCGTTTTAATATTTAAAAAGTATTGCGCTAAGTACAAGTATGATTAAATAAACTATACCTTGTCGCCATACAGTAAAATCCAAAGGAAATGTAATGAGCCTAATTAACGAAACCCATGATATTAATTTAACCAGCTGGGTAGAGTCAGCTAATGTTGATAATTGTGACTTCCCAATTCAAAACTTACCGTTTGCAGAATTTCGTCGCAAAGGGTCTGATGAGGCCTTTCGTGGTGGTGTTGCAATTGGCGACCAAGTAATTGATTTAGCAAAACTGAGCAAATTAAACGTTTTAAAAGGTGATGCTAAAACTGCCGCTGATGCAGCAAGTGAAGCAACCCTAAATACATTTATGGGTTTAGGGGAGCAGTATTGGTCAGCACTTCGTTTAGCGCTTTCAAAAGCACTACGAGCAGGCTCTGAGCACCAACAAGCACTTAACGATACGCTTATTTCACAATCTAATATAGAGTTTTCACTACCTTGTCGCATCGGTGATTACACCGACTTTTACACTTCTATTTATCATGCTACAGCCGTAGGTAGTTTATTTCGCCCTGATAACCCATTACTACCTAACTATAAATGGGTACCTATTGGTTATCATGGTCGCTCTTCATCTATTGACGTATCGGGTCAAACATTTCATCGCCCTAAAGGTCAAACCAAAGCGCCAGATGCAGAAGTGCCGTCATTTGGTCCATGTAAGCGCCTTGATTACGAACTAGAAATAGGTATTTATTTAGGTAAGGGTAATGCACTTGGCGATGCAATTGCGATTGAAAATGCAGAAAACCATGTATTTGGCTTTTGTGTATTTAACGATTGGTCAGCTCGCGACTTACAAGCGTGGGAATATCAACCGCTTGGTCCTTTTTTAGCTAAAAACTTTGCCTCAACTGTATCGCCTTGGATTGTTACAACCGAAGCACTAGCACCTTATAGAACAAGCTGGACACGTGATGAAAACGACCCACAGCCTATGGACTATTTAGAGTCAAAAGCGAATCGCGACCAAGGTGCTTTTGATATTCAAATGGATGTTAAAATCCAAACGGAAAAAATGCGTAGCGAAGGCCATAACCCAACGCGCGTATCAACATCTAGCTTTAAGCACTCTTACTGGACTGTGGCACAAATGGTTACTCACCACACAGTAAATGGTTGTAACTTTATGCCAGGTGACATGTTAGGTTCGGGCACTCAGTCTGGTCCAACGCACGAAGAAGCGGGTTCTTTACTTGAGCTTTCTCGTGGCGGTAAGGAGAAAATTACGCTAAGCAATGGCGAACAACGTAGCTTTTTAGAAGATGGCGATAACGTTATTATGCGCGGCTGGTGTGAAAAAGAAGGCTATGCACGTATAGGTTTTGGCTCGGTAGAGAGCACCGTACTGCGTATAAAATAATACATTTTCATAAATTAAACATAAAAGGGCCGCTTGCTAAAAGCAGCCCTTTTTTATTAATTTTTGAACAGTTACAATTTTTTTCTAGCTTTTTTAACTCAAATTGCTATCTTAATTCGGTTAATAACCAGTGTTTATATGCCATGTCAGTATTTATAAAGTCTTTTTATCATAAATTTTTCCCAGCTCGACAGCTACTTATTCGTCAAAATGGCGAAGTTAAGCACGTTGTTTTAGCTCCTTGGTTTCAACTTCTTGTAGCATTGCTTATTTTAGTCACTTTCACTTGGCTGAGCATTTCGAGCTTTCGTGTTTACACACAAACAAATAAAATTTCCGACATAGAACAAAGTCAAATAAACGAGCAAACACTTTGGCAACAAAAAGTAAATGAGCAGCAAGCCCTGCAAGTAACGCAATTAGAACAACTTGCAGTACTTGAGCAAAAGCAGGCGCTACTGCAAAGCATGATAGAGTCCCTTCCCGCTTCAATCAGTAAAGACGTTATTAAGCTTGATACAGATCTTGACGTACCAATCAATGAAAACAGCAATGAGTTTCACGAACCATTAGTCGATGAAAACCTAAAAGATAAACAGGCTCAGTTAGTAGCTCCGATTACATTCGCAGCAAGAATTGCTAACTTGGATAAGCATTATGAACAAAGCTTTAATTTTTTAGATAACCAGATTAGCGAACGTCACCAAGCTATTTTAGCTATGGTGAAAGGTGCAGGGATTGAGTCTGCGCTTGAGCAACATTTAATCTTAAGCGACCAAACAACCGCACAAGGTGGCCCACTTGATACATTTAACGAAACAAAAATCCCAAGCCACTTTTTAGCTATCGTTGATAAGTTATTAGCATTAAATAATTTAGAAAACTTTTTAACTGAGCTACCAAATACCCTGCCTTTAGCTAAAGCTAAATATTATATTTCAAGCAACTTCGGCCTCAGAAAAGATCCAATGAATAGCAATCATGCCTTTCATAAAGGAATAGATTTAGCCGGTTGGCATAAAACCGAAATATTTGCGCCAGCAGACGCTGTAGTGCTTCGTGCCGGTCGTAATGGTGGTTATGGTAACTTTATTGAGCTGGAGCATAAAAATGGCTTAGTGACACGATTTGGACACTTAAATAAAATTAAAGTGAAAAAAGGTCAGCAGATCACTAAACACGACATAATTGGTTTAATGGGCAGCACAGGTAGAAGCACAGGCACTCATTTACACTACGAAGTATTGCTTAACGGTAAACAAGTCAATCCTCTAAAAATAACAAAGGCGCTTTCTCGTGTTTGGTAGAAAAAAACAAAAAACAGTTAGCTCTAATTTAAAAAGAGTAAATCACACACCGTCTATTATTTCACAAGACGTCTGCCTTACAGGCACTTTAATTAGCCAGGGTGAAGTACAACTTGATGGCCGCATTGATGGCGACATAAAAGTGGAGCATTTAGTTATTGGTTCAACGGGTGTTGTTGAAGGTATTGTTGAAGCTAAAAGCGTCATTGTTAAAGGCAAAGTTATTGGCTCAATTAATGCCAGTGAAGTGAAAGTACAAAGCGGTGCGCATGTTCATGGCGATGTGTTTCACGATACATTGAGTATTGATGCAGGCGCAGTAATTGAAGGCAGTTTAAAGCAACGTTTTGAAAAAGAAGAGCCTGAACTAATTTCAAAAGAACTTAAACCTGCAAAAGAAGTTAAAGCATTGTTGAAGGAAGACGGCAGCGACTTATCGTTTGTAAATAAACAAGCCGCTGATAAAAGCTAAGTCAAATCAGCTTAACGTAAGTTACCTTTTTTCAGTAATGTACATTGTAATATCTGCAGTGAAAACAAGTTCATTGCGGGTGTTATAAAGCTTAACCGGTACCACTAAGTCCTCTTTATCAATCCACCTATGTGGTAAATCAATTTCCGCAATTGCAGTCACGTCAGTATCTACTTTTGCTAAGTAGCGGACAGTCATCCCTTTTGGGATCCAACGATGGGTTTTAACTGGCACTGTTGCATCGACCATCACACCCGCACACAACTCAGCTAAGTTACACTGCGCAATAGCATGAATAGTTCCAATATGATTATGAACGCTGCGACGATTTTTAACCACTGCGCTACAATGCCCTTCTCGAAGGTCAAGTACGTAAGGCTTCATCGAACCAAAGTATGGCGCTTTAAAACAAACAGCTTTAGTAAAAAGCCAATTCCCAAAAGGTAGACGCTTAAATTTATGCCATGTTTGTACAAGTGCAGATTTATTACTCATTATTATTTTTTCCATCAACAGTTACTTTTCTCAAATTAACACATCAGACCAGTTTTAAAAAGCGCATTTATACTGCCTTTTTAGCTTAATCTAATCAAATAATAACAATGACAATCTATGCAGGGGCCATAAGCCCTTTCTTTTTTACGAGTGCCCACCTAAAATACTCGGCAAAAGGAGACTCAATGCAAACACAGCCCGCTAAACCTAATATGACTTTATTACTTATCTTAGCGTTACTCGTTATATTTTGCCCTATGGCAATCGATATTTACTTACCCGCTTTTCCTACTATTGCAGAACAATTTGCAGTAACAGAACAACAAGTACAGCAAACCGTTGCTATTTTTATGCTAACAGTAGGTTTAGGCCAATTGATTGCAGGTCCTTTAGCTGATAAATTTGGCCGAAAGCCAGTGGCTATAGTGGGCATTAGTTTATATGCAGGCTCAGCATTACTTGCCTATTACTCACCATCTTTTGAAGTATTAATGATTGCACGTGCGCTTCAAGGTTTTGGAGCGTGTGCCACATTTGTTGTCGCATTTGCGATAGTGCGTGACAAATATGGTAGTGAACGAAGCGGGCAAATGATCACTTATCTTAACGGGATTGTGTGCTTTATTCCGGCAATGGCACCTATTTTAGGGGCCTGGCTTACCGTACAATTTGGCTGGCGTATGAACTTTATGTTTTTAACCGCGTTTGCCATTTTAGGCCTTATTGTTACTCTATTCTTTTTTAGAGAGACCCGTCCTGCTGATAGCCATTATCAGGGCCATATTTTAGATTTGCGTCGCTTTACACCGATTATTAAAACACCAATATTCTTGTTTAATAGTCTAATTTGTATGGTCGCCATGTCGGCTATATTAGTTTATGTAACGCTCGCACCAGGCTGGCTTATTACGCATTTAGGCGGCACAGTAGCCGACTTTACTTTTTGGTTTACGTTAAATGCCGTAATAAGTATTGTCGCAAGTTTTATACTACCAACGTACATTAAACGAAATAGCCAGCGCGCTTTGCGTGTCGGTGTGAGTGTACTGGTTTTTTCAGGCATTTTAATGCTAGCCCTTAGCGGTATAGAAACAGCATTTGCGCTTATGTTACCTATCTTAATTGCAGCATTAGGGTTTGCTTTAAGTTTAGGCTCTGCTGCAGGTATGTCCCTATCTAGCTTTCCTAAACAAGCAGGCACAGCCTCTGCATTACTTGGTGCTATGCAAATGAGTGGCGCGAGTATACTCGTTGTTTTAACCCAATATTTGGGGTTAAGTACACCGTGGTTAATTGCTTTTCATTTATTATTACTAGTTCCGCTTTGGATTATTTTAATGAGCAAAAAAGCACATACTTTACATCCAACTAAAAGCGCTCAATGATCAATCCTGATTTTTTAGTTTCATTTTTATTAGCCAGCTTTTTAATGGCAGTAGCGCCTGGGCCATCAAATGCATTTTTGATGGCACAAACATTTGCTAATGGACGAAGCGCTGGTATGCAAAGTGCTTTTGGTTTTGCATTAGGTGGGGTTGTTCATACACTGTTTGCTGTTGTAGGCCTAAGCGCAGTACTAAAAGCTTCTCCTAGTACCTATGCCGCAGTGCAATATGCAGGTGCTGCATACTTATGTTATTTAGGGCTTGTGATGATTAAAGGCACGTTAAAGCAGCAAGAGCTTGTATCAGAGGGCACGCAAACCGATAAACCGCATATAAATACCAGCAAAAAAAGTAACGTCATGTTTCAGGCCATGATGACTGAAGTACTGAACCCCAAAGTAGCGTTATTCTTTATTGCATTTATTCCGCAATTTGTAGATCCAACGCTTTCATCTGCTACTTTTCAGCTCGCTTTTTTTGGCTTACTTTACCCTCTTTTTGCTTTTCCGATTGACTGCACGTATATTTATTTTGGCGACAAAATTGCACAGTTTTTTAGACGTAACCCAAATAGCCAACTTTGGATTGATAGAATCACCGGCATTGTATTTATTGCCCTTGCTATCAATCTATTATTTTAACTAACCAAAACAGTGGTTAACTAATAAAAAGAATCAGCATGGAACAAAAAACACAATCTCTTCCCGCGCAAAAGAATATTGCTTTAGTTGCACACGACGGTAAAAAAGCAGCATTAAAAGTATGGTGTGAAAAGCACAAAGACATATTAAGCAAACACACTTTATATGGCACCGGTACTACGGGGCATTTAATCCAAAAGACCACAGGGCTTGATGTAGTTCAGCTTCTAAGTGGCCCAATGGGCGGCGATCAGCAACTAGGCGCTAAAATAGCGGAGCATGAAATACATGTTTTAATATTTTTTTGGGACCCATTAGCATCACAGCCTCACGACCCTGATGTTAAAGCACTGCTACGTTTAGCCGCTGTTTGGAATATTCCGGTGGCGTGTAATGAAGTAAGCGCCGATATGTTATTGAGCTCACCGCTTATGGACGTAGAGCTTGAGCGTACCTTGCCAGATTACGAAAAATACCTCGCAACCCGACAAATAGATCTTTAAATTTTTAAGCTACTTATAAAGCATGCTGGCCCATTTAGTCAGGCCAGCGGTTACACTACCAAAGTGATCCCCGTTAACCATTTTTATATTACCTAAGTGCTCACTTAAAGCCGCTTTAATCAATGGTGACTGTGCACTACCGCCTGTTAAGTAAATAATATCTGGCGTGGTTGCAGCGTCGCTGATTGCTTGTTTTGCTAAAGTAACTATTTGGCTAATACTACTCTCAACGGCAACGCTTAAGTCGCTCACCGATACATTTTTATTCAGCCCACTATCTAAAAAGCTTAAATCACAATCAAATGTACTTGCAGATGAAAGTGCTATTTTAGCCGCTTCACCTTGTTGCACTAACTGATGGCCTTGCTTGTTTTGCTGTAAATGTATTAAACGCTTATAAAGCTCTGGCGCACTTACATCACGTAATTGTGCATTCAGCTCTCGGGTATGGCTTTCACTATAGAATTGGCTTTGTAAGTTTACATCGTTAATTTTACACGCTTGCCAAAACGCTTGATTAGGCAAAGGCAAACCCGATTTAAACGTACTGCCTAAACCCAATAACGGCATTAAACCATGATAGCTCAATGCAATATCTAAATCATTTCCGCCAATACGTTTACCGCTGTGGGATAAAAAATCGCCATCGCGCTGGCTATTGCCTCTAAAGCTTGGGCCCATTTGTACAAACGAGCAGTCACTTGTACCACCACCAATATCAATAACAAGTACTTTTTGATCCTGAGTTAAATCACTCTCATAATCGATACCCGCAGCAAGTGGCTCATATAAAAACTCTACGTCTTTAAAACCAGCACGTTTAGCAGCGCGTTCTAAAATACCTACCGCTTGTTGATTTGATTGCTCACCACCTACAGCCTGAAAGTTTACTGGGCGACCAATCACTGTTTGCGTAAGTGTTTTACCTAGAGAGAGCTCAGCGCGTTGCTTAATTTTTAAGATCATCGCTGTTGCGATATCTTCAAAAAAGTTAATTTGACCTTGTTTAAGGCCCGTTGCGCCAAAAAATGATTTAGGGGACTTAACAAAGTAACCTTCTTCAGGAAACTGCACGTACTCGCTAATCGCTTCACGACCAATAAATAGGGTTTCATCTGAAGGTTGTAAATCAAGGTCTGACTTAATACGCGGCAAGGTATTTAATAATGCTTGGCGCTGAGTTAAAAAGTTATGTTCATGGTCTGTGCCGTGTAAATGCTTAGCAACAAAGTCAACAACCAAGGCACTGTGATGAGTGTAAAGTGTAGACGGTAGGTAATGTTTTCCTTGCTCTAGCGGTACTAATTGAACATTACCCTCGCTCATTACACCCATAGCACAATTAGAACTACCGTAATCAAAACCTACAAACATACTTCACCACACATTACCAAAAAGGCCGCGCAATTTAGCACACTTTGTAAAATTTATAAATGTTATAAACTGTCTCTGGCACGTAAAAAACTAGCGAAACGCGGTAAACCATTTTTTGTTAAACCATGAAATCGATATGTTACAGTGCTACCTATCTCGGGCGGGGCTGCGCGCTGTGCATCACTAAACCCAGTACCAATAGAAAACACCTGCCCTTGTGCTGTTTTTACTCTTAATGCCCCTAACATACCTTGGTACTTGCCTTTACCTGGTAAATGCGCAACTACAATCGCTTCAGCATCTAAATAAGGCTTTAATTTTAGTAATGAATTGCTCCGTCCATTACTGTGCTTAGCACTAGCCAAATGAAGCATTACGCCCTCACCGCCCTGTTTAGTTATGTTTTCAAAATACTCTGTAAGCTGCTCATTATTGGTAAAGCTATATTGAACTACAACACTAATATGCGGCGAGTTTAGGCTAGTAATGAGCTCATTATAGTTTTTATAGCGAGTGCTAAAAGGCAAGTTTTTATCTGGCATATCAAATACTTTATAAGTAATAGTTTGCCAATCATGATTATTAGGTTTTTTAGTTCTTACTATGCCACTAAGCACAGAAAAGTGCTTACGCTTGGTCCATAGCTCACCATCAAGCCATACATTTGGCAATGTGGCTGTAAACCAACTTGGCGAATTGATAATATTGCCCTTGCGAGTAACAAACTGCGTGCCAGTCCATATAGCTCTCACACCATCAAATTTTTCACTGACTAAATATTTACTTACATCGTAATTTTTAGTTTCGTCATATACTTTAGCCAGTAAAACAGAGGGTTGTGCTGCACTTATACATTGCGTAAAAAGTACAGCAACAATTAAAAGCAGATGTTTAAAAGTAAACATTGGCGCATCCAAGCAAGTAAAAGTTGGCTTAAACTATAGTTGAGATTGCGCCCATTGCCAAAACTCATCTAAGTTACTCATTTTATAAGTAGCTTGGCTAAAATCATGATCTTTAGTGTGGCTATTAGCAATAGCTACAACACGTAACAAGGCGTTGTTGGCCGCCGTAACGCCGGTAAATGTATCCTCAACAGCAATTGCATTGCCAGCTTGTATATTTATCTGCTTAAGCGCCAGTAAATATGGGTCTCCTGCTGGTTTAGGATTAGTTACATCATCTTTTGTTACCACCGTGTCAAACAGCTCATAAAACCCTAAACCTTTAAGTATTGGCATGGCTTCACTTTTAGCACTACCAGTTACTAGCGCCATTTTTAAGCCACTCGCTTTTACGGCTTTCAATGTTTGCTCTGTAAATGGCATGAGTGGCGGTAAATGTGTTATTACATATTCGCCAAATAGGCGGTATTTTTCATCCGCTAAAAACTGTGCACTTACCGATAAGTTATGCTCTTGCTTAATCTCTATTGCAGCTTCTAAAGTCGGGCGCCCCGAAAAACGCTGACAAAAATCATTTTCTAAATAACTAACACCATAAGGCTTAAGTAGTTTACTCCAACATACAAAATGCATGCTTTCTGAATCAACTAATGTGCCATCCATATCAAATAATACTGCCTGTAATGTCATCCTCATTCCTTATTTAACCTAAGCTAAATTTTGATAATAAAAAAGGCGCCTAAGCGCCTTTATTAAATTGTAGTTATTGCGTTAGACCAGCTGGTGGCTCACCAGTGGCTTCTTCACCCGTATCAACATCAACAAGCTCATAGCCACGCGTTTTACGCATAACTTTAAGTACAGGTTTTTCAAATGCTGTTTTTAAGCGTTCTGAGTCATCTTTCAATTCATCTAAGGTCGTACCAAAAGGGGCTGCGCCAGTTTCTGACCAGTTAGTTACTTTACCATTTAGGTTATATTCTACTTCGTGTATTTGATATTGCGCTGCTTCGTCTTTCGTTGCTTCACAAAAAATTACACGGTAATTCCAAAATCCAGCCATTTTCTTATCTCTTTAAATTAATTAACGCTACTTTACCAGCTTTATAAAAACATAAAAGCCTGCACAAGGCAGGCTTTTAAAAATTAATATAATTTAAGGTTATCTTTAGAAGAAGTTAACTTTAAATTCAGCACCAACATAACGCTCTTCGTTAACAATACCTGTATTGTTATTGAAATCTACCGCGCCAATAACTTGTTGCTCGTCAAATAAGTTACGAACAAAAGCAGCTACTTCGTATTCGTAATCGCCTTCAGACCATGTGTAACCTGTACGCAAACCTGTTTCAATAAGCTCTTTACCTTCAAACTCTACCGATTCGTAAAGGAACATATTGATTTTACTGCGATAAGAAATATCACCGCTTGCGAAGAAGTTACCATCGGCAAGTTCTTTAGTGTAGCGAAGCGTAAAGTTAGAGATCCACTCAGGCGCATGCGGTAAGCTATTACCATCAAGTACAGCAAGCCCAGAAGCATTAATTGGGTCAGTTACAGTACATTGTGCACAAACAGCTACAGCTAAATCGTTATCTTTGATTTCTGTTTTGTTATAGCTTAGGTTAAACGTTGCATTGAACTCATCACTCAATACCCACTGTGTATCTAGCTCAAAACCATAACCAGTCGTTTTATCAGCATTAACTAAACGGTTAAAGTTAGCACCACCGCCAACAGCTGTAAGCTGTTGGTCGTCCATTGTGTAATAAAACACAGTTGCGTTAACACGACCTTGGCCGTCTAGCACGTCTGACTTTATACCCGTTTCGTACGATGTTACAGTTTCTGATTCAGCTGTTGTTACATCATCACCAAACAAAATACGACCTTGTAAACTAGGTGCGCGGAAGCTATTGGCTACACGGCCGTACCAGTTAATATCATCGTTTACTTTATAATTTGCAGATAAATCCCAGCTAACATGGTCGTCACTAACATCACGCTCTACCAGTAATGCACCGCCGCCAATTGGGCTAAGTGTACGGTCTGCTACAAAATCTTTATCATCATCAGAGTAACGAAGTCCCGCTGTTACTTTTAAGTCATCTGAAAAAGTATAATCTACAGAACCAAATACAGCCCAAGCTGTAGTATCTTGCTGTTGGCGAACATAGCCATTTAAAGCACCAGCATCGGGTGTTGAGAATGTATCGTAGCTGTAGTTTTCAATAGTTAGTTCTTCATCGAAGTAAAAAACACCTACTTGATAATTTAAATCGCCATCAAAGTTACTAGATAAACGTAGCTCTTGCGTCAACTGGTCGTGTTCTGGAATACCATCAGCACTTTCTGAAGAGAAAGGGATAAAACCAGGCCCCATGAAATCAGGAATATAAGAAGCACCGTAACCGCCGTCGATGTCAGCGCGAGAATAAATTTCAGCACTTTCCCATGCAGAAATTGAAGTGATTGTGTGGTTTTTAAGTTCCCACTCAAGCTTTAAGCTCGCACCTTCAGATTCTACTTGTTGAGTAGAGCGAGATGCCGCATCTTGATAAACAACATCACTTTCATAGTTATCTACTAGCTCGTTAGTACCCGTTTTAATTACATTTGCACGAAAGGCAATTGGCGAGCCATCTAAATCACGTGTGTGATAGTTTAATAAAGCAGTAAAATCATCGCCTTCATATAAAAATTGAACACGTGCCGCTTTTTCAGTGTAACCACCTTGCTCGTCTTTAGCTTCAAAGCCTGGAGCTTGGTTATCAATGTAATCGTCTTTATCTTGCCATAATAATGAAACACGAGCAGATAACCGGTCAGTTAAAGCACCACCTACAGCACCACTTGTGTCTACAGCCCCACGGCTACCGTATGAAACAGAGCCATAACCATCAAATTCTTGGCTTGGTTTAACAGTATCAAACTTAACAAGGCCAGCCGGCGTGTTACGTCCAAATAAAGTTCCCTGCGGTCCACGTAATACTTCTACGCGTTCAACATCAAATACTGGGAAGCCTTTTAAAATTGCATTTTCTTGAACGACTTCATCAACAACAAGTGATACTGGTTGTGATGCATTCAGATCAAAATCGGTATTACCTAAACCACGAACGTAAAAGCGTGGGAATGAACGACCAAATGAAGATTCAATTGATAAACTTGGAATTTTCGCATTTAAAAAACGAATATCCATACCAGCTGAGCTATACGCATCAAGGTTATCACCTTGTAGAGCAGATACTGCTACTGGTACTTCTTGAGCGTTTTCTACACGTTTACGAGCTGTTACCTGAATAACTTCTAGTTGGTTACTTTTTTTAGCTGCTTCTTCAGCGGCTAAAGAAGAAAATGAAGTACCTGCTACTGCAGAGAACAACGTTGCATTGATTAGGGTGGCTAACGTAGATCTTTTCATTGCTTTCATGTTGGGTTTAACCTTTTTTGTGCACTCTTGTTCAACGGTTTTTTGTGTTGCGCTACTTATACCTTGAAGGTAAGTTGCGGGCTCGTTCAATTTTTCGCGACTTGCGTCATGCGCGCGGACCTTATTATCGAGAGTACAAAAACGATGCTATAAGGCTGAACGAACGATTAAGATTATATCATTTTGTAATAATTTTACTGCATAAATATTGACATAATTAGAAACTTTTTTGCAACATTTAACTACAAGATTACGCATTTTTATCACTATTTAGATGCAAAAACCTAATAATGCGGACATATGTCCTTTGTTGGTTTTAACAAACTGGAGTAGGAAGAATGGATTGTTTTACATGTTAACCTAAAATAGAAACATCTACTTATATACAAATAAAGCCATCCAAAAATGACTTTAAATAGCTACTGTATTTGGATTATGAGCGCTTAAACGCAATTTCACCGTCGATATGAATGTCGCGCTGAGGGAAGGCAATCACTACATCATGCTTTTCAAATACAGCGTAAATACTAAAACGAATATCACTGCGCACTTTTCTAAGCATGGTTTCAGACTCGGCGCACACCCAAAAAATAGCATTAAATACGAGCGAGCTATCAGCAAAGTCATCAAATAATACCGACGACTTTGGATTAACCAATATTGCTTCATGGTCGTCAAGCACTTGTTGAATAAGCTTTTTAACCAGTATCACATCTGAACCGTATGCAACACCTACACTGACCGATGAGCGTGCATTGCCATCTATTAGCGTCCAATTTGTTACTGTATTTTCGAGCAATTGAGAATTAGGAATAAGCATATGTACACCGTCATTTCGACGGATACGCGTTGAGCGAGTGTTAATTGTTTCTACTACGCCTTTTGCATTCCCTACCTCTAAAAAGTCACCAATACGTATTGGGCGTTCCCACATCAATATCCAGCCACTAATAAAGTTATTTATTATGTTTTGCGCACCAAAGCCTACACCAATGGCTATTGCACCCGACACAAAAGCAAACGCAGTCAGCGGTATGCTTAATACTTCTAAAGATGTAAAAATTAAAATTGCGATACTTAAAATAAAGTAGATACGTGTAAATAAATGCACGGCATCTTGGCTTAGTTTTTTTGCCAATAATGTTTTTGTTATTAGCTTGCCAATACGCGTCACAATAAACCAAATAGCGAAAAGTATTAAAGGCACTTTAATAATTTTTGCTACGGTAATGTGTACATCGCTGTAACTAAATACAACAAAGGCAAGAATTTGGTTTATGTGTTCTAACGTCATTTATTTTCCAAAACAAGCAAAGGAGCGCTTTAAATTAAAATCGCTATAAAGTGAAAGCGGTTCAGTGTTGGGTAAGTTTAGCAGTCATAATATAACTAAAACGCCAAGTTAATAAGTTCAATATGCTTTTTATGAACAATTTATTAACTCTTTATTGCACCGAGTGCTATATAAATAGTGTACAAGCACTGGAGATAACTATGTCACAACTAACTTTAAATCAAAGATTGGCAACATTGCAGCCACAGGTAGACTTACATTTATTTGAAAGTAGTCTAGATTATCGAAATAAAATTTTGTGTCTTCTTGCGGAGCAAGAGCAAGCCTTGGCAACTATTAACAAAGAATTTGGCCAACAACAACCTAGCAGTTTTGGCTCTGAGAGAAAATTTGTACTTGGATATAACTAAGTAAACAATGGCTCGACCGCTTAATTAAGTAGCTCAAGTGTTTACTTTTAGAGCTACTTTTACCTACCTTAAAGCTAAATATTAGCTAATTTGCGTTCAAATCCCCCTTAATACCGATAAACTTTATTGTATAAACTCCAAAATTTGATAAGTTAACTAGGTTTTTCGACTCGCAAAGCCTATTTCGGCTAATCTTTTTATGGAGTTATTATGCGTAAAACCCTGATCGCCACTACTATTGCTAGTGCTTTAATACTATCTGCCTGTTCATCTAACGATACACAAAACATGGCAAAAGAAGGCGCAGCACAAGTGCAAGACATGAACGCAAACAATGTTTTATTTAAGCCAAGCCCATTACAATACATGGCACCTGAGTTTGATAAGTTCGGTACCAAAGACTACGAAGCCGGCTTTGATGCTGGTATTGCTCAGCATACTGCGCAAGTACAAGCTATTGCTAACAACCCAGCTCCTGCAACTTTTAAAAATACATTAGTTGAAATGGAAATGTCTGGCGAGCTACTAAACCGTGTATCAGCTGCTTTTTATAACCTTTCAGGTTTGATTTCTGATGACGAATACCAGCGTATAAGTAAAAAAATGGCGCCAGTGTTATCAGCTCACTCTGATGACATTTACTTAAATGGTGCATTATTCAAGCGCGTACAAACTATTTACGACAACAAAGACTCGCTTAATGCTGAAGATCAACGCCTTGTAGATTTTTACTATAAGCAATTTGTAAAAGCAGGCGCTAAATTAAATGACGCTGAAAAAGCAAAAATGCGTGAAATCAACTCACAACTTGCAGAGCTTTCTACTGCGTTTTCTCAAAACATTTTAAAATCGTTTAAAGAAGATGTCATTGTAGTTACCGATAAATCTAAACTTGCTGGCCTTTCTGAAGGTGAAATTGCAGGTCTTGCGGCCGCTGCTAAAAAAGCAGGTAAAGACGGCTACATGATCACGCTAGTAAATACGACCCAACAGCCAATTTTATCAAGCCTTGAAAACCGCGACCTACGTGAGCAAATTTTTAAAGCCTCTGCTAACCGTGCAGCAAAAACTAACGGCCCAATTATTATTGAAGAAACAAACCTACGCGCTCAAAAAGCAGAGCTACTAGGCTTTAAAGATTGGGCATCGTATGTAATGACGTCGCGTATGGCGCAAACAACTGACAACGTGTACGGTATTTTAGATGACCTAGCACCAAAAGCAGTTGAAAAAGCTAAAATTGAAGCAGCTGCTATTCAAAAAGTAATTAACGATTCAGGTGAAAGCTTTGAGCTTAAACCATGGGATTGGGCTTTTTACGCGGAAAAAGTACGTGCTGAAAAGTACGACTTAGATCCTGCCCTTGTTAAGCCTTACTTTGAAATGGATTCTGTAATTCACGATGGTTTATTCTTTGCGATGAATAAGCTTTACGGTATTACATTTAAAGAGCGTAAAGATTTACCGGTTTATCATGAAGATGTTACAGCCTACGAAGTATTTAACGCTGACGGCAGCGCCATCGGTTTATTTTACTTAGACCCATACGCACGTGAAGGTAAGCGTGGCGGTGCATGGATGAGCGCTTACGTAAGTCAAAGCGGCTTAAAAGGCACTAAACCAGTTATTTACAATGCGCAGAACATTCCAAAACCTGCTGCAGGCGAGCCAACGTTAATGACCTTCGACGAAGTGTCAACTATGTTCCATGAGTTTGGTCATGCGGCGCACGGTTTATTCTCTGACGTTAAATACCCAAGCTTAGCGGGTACTGCTACAGCGCGTGACTTTGTTGAGTTTCCGTCGCAAGCGAATGAAGATTGGATGATTGAACCTACGGTACTTGCTAACTACGCCAAACACTACAAAACAGGTGAGCCAATTCCACAAGCTTTACTTGATAAAGTACTTGCATCGCAAAAATTCAACCAAGGTTTTGGTACCACTGAATATTTAGCAGCTGCTTTACTTGATATGGAATGGCACTCGTTTGGCTCAGATAAAAAAATTACTGATGTTCAAAAGTTTGAAAGCGATGCGCTTAAAGCACACGGTATTGATTACTACCCTGTACCACCGCGTTATAAATCAAACTACTTTAGCCATACATTTGCCGGTGGTTACTCTGCGGGTTACTACGCATACCTTTGGACTGAAGTATTTGCAGCCGATGCCTTTGCACACATGGAAAACAACGGCGGCTTAACACGTAAAAATGGTGATAAATTCCGTAAAGAAATCCTATCTAAAGGTAACAGCCGCGACTTAATGCAAAGTTACATTGAGTTTAGAGGTCAAAAACCAACTACAGACGCATTACTTAAGCGCCGTGGTTTAGTTGAGTAAATAACTTAATTTATTAAGCTCACTTTTATAAAAGCCCGCTTGCGGGCTTTTATTGTTTATACCCTCACATATAACAGATAAACTTAGCTCAATATTTATTAAAAGACGACGGCTATGCGGTACTTATTTGCAGTAACTTTACTTTGGGCATTTTCATTTAGTTTAATTGGCGTGTATTTAGCAGGTCAGGTTGACGCATGGTTTAGTGTGTTAATTCGCATAGCACTAGCAACCCTCGTATTTTTACCCTTTTTAAAGTTTAAACAAACACCTAAACCTTTAGCCTTAAAGCTTATGCTGATTGGCGCTATACAACTTGGTGTTATGTATAGCTTTTACTACCACTCCTTTTTATTTCTAAGCGTCCCCGAAGTACTGCTATTTACTGTAATGACTCCTTTGTACATTACCTTGCTAAATGATGCATTGAACAAACATTTTAACCCACGCTTTTTTATAGTCGCACTTATTGCTGTAATTGGTGCAATTACCATTCGTTACGAAAACCTAAATAGCGATTTCATAATCGGCTTATTAATCGTTCAAGGGGCGAATATAAGTTTTGCTGTAGGCCAAGTTACCTACAAACGCTTAATGAATAATAACCAGCTTGATGACAAAGCCGTATTTGGATGGTTTTTTATAGGCGCACTTATAATTGCCACAATTTGCTATGCATTATTTGGTAACTCAAACAAATTACCAACCACTTCCACACAGTGGGGCATACTAATTTATTTAGGGTTGGTTGCATCAGGACTTGGTTACTTTATGTGGAATAAAGGCGCAACCCTTGTCAACGTAGGTGCTTTGGCAGTTATGAATAACTTGCTTATCCCAGCTGGGATTATAATTAACGTGCTGATCTGGAACCGAGATGCCGATATAGTCAGGTTAAGTATTGGGGCAGCTATAATGTTAGGTGCATTATTGGTCAATCAAATGCTTAATAAAAAAGTAAATTAATAAGCTTGTAGCAAAATTGTCACTAATAATCATTAAGGTAGTACAAATTTTACTTTTAAGGATAAACAATGAAACGTATTACCCTACTGACAAGCTGTATATTGTTAGCCACACTTGCTGGCTGCGATGACGATGTAGAAATAGTAGAAAAAGAAGTGGTTGTTACCAACACCGAAGTGGAAATTGTTGAAGTACCTACGCCTATTGTTGTAGAGGTTGCTGAAGGAGTAAATATTCAGCTAGGGACTCGCCCTGACTATTTAGTTAACGATATGGCGCAAAGCACACTAAAAACAAAGTTAGAGTCATGCAGCGAAGGTCCTTTTTACCGCACCGATTTTTCTATTGGTCATCGCGGTGCATCAATGCAATACCCAGAACACACTAAAGAAGCCTACATTGCGGCAGCGAGAATGGGCGCTGGCATTGTTGAATGCGATGTTACATTTACAAACGACAAAGAGCTTGTTTGTCGCCACTCTCAATGCGATTTACATACCACAACTAATATTTTAGCCATTCCTGAGCTTGCAGCTAAATGCAGTGTGCCATTTACACCAGCCGACCCTGCTAATGGTATTGCCGCTTCTGCAAAATGTTGTACCAGCGATATAAGCTTAGCGGAGTTTTTAACCCTTGAAGGTAAAATGGATGGTGCAAACACTAATGCAACGACCGTTGCCGATTACATGGATGGCACACCAAGTTGGCGCACTGATTTATATGCCACCAACGGCACATTGATGACCCATAAACAAAGCATTGCACTGTTTAATGAGCTAGGTGTAAAAATGACACCAGAGCTAAAATCGCCACAAGTAAGTATGCCATTTGATGGAATGACACAAGAACAATATGCGCAAAAAATGCTAGACGAGTACACGCAAATGGGTGTGCCAGCCTCAAAAGTTTATCCGCAATCATTTAACCTTGAAGACGTAAAATACTGGATTAACAATAACCCTGACTTTGCAGATAAAAGCGTTTACCTAGATGGTCGCGATAGTGAAGCCGGATTTGATCCAAGTAACCCACAAACATGGCAACCGGGTATGGATGAACTTGTTGCTGATGGGGTGAAAATTTTAGCTCCTCCAATTTGGATGATGCTAACAATAGATAACGAAAGCAATATTGTGCCATCGCAATACGCTATTGACGCAAAAGCAGCAGGTTTAAAGCTTATTGCATGGAGCCTTGAGCGCTCGGGCCCGCTTAATGAAGGTGGGGGTTATTACTATCAATCAATTGCTGATGTTATAGATAACGATGGCGACATGATGACAGTAGTCGACGTGCTCGCAAAGGACGTGGGGGTAATGGGTATTTTTTCAGATTGGCCGGCTACGGTAAGTTATTACGCCAGCTGTAATAAAATGCCTGCAAGTATTTAAAAACAGACTACAAAAGTCGTTTATTTTATCGCGCTCAGTTACCATATCAGCATATATAATTTTATTTTACTGAGCGCTTTTTATGATAATCCAACAACATAATGCTGACTTGCCAACACCGACAGGTTTAATGCGAACAACTGTATATCGCCCTCAAGCGCAAGGACAGTTTCCTGCTATCATTTTTTATTCTGAAATATTTCAACAAACTGCACCTATTGCACGCAGCGCAGCTATTTTAGCAAGCCATGGTTTTGTGGTGTTAGTGCCTGAAGTGTTTCATGAGTTAAACCCTATAGGCACTGTGCTTGCTTATGATGATGCAGGTAAAGACAAAGGCAATGCCGACAAATGGGCAAAGCCACTTGAGCACCACGACAGTGACACACAAACTATGATCGACTTTATTAGATTACAAAGCTATTGCACAGGCACCGTCGGCGTAATGGGCGTATGTATTGGCGGTCACTTAGCTTATAGAGCGGCACTAAACCCTGAAATTAATGCGGCTTTTTGTTTATACGCAACTGATATTCACAGCAATACATTACCTGCGCAACCTGGGAATAACTCGTTCGAGCGTATGGCTGATATACAAGGTGAAATTCACTTTATATGGGGTAAACAAGACCCGCATGTGCCAAAAGAAGGCCGGGCTAAAATATACCAACAATGTGTAAGCACGGGCATCAATTACCAATGGCAGGAAGTTAACGCACAGCATGCCTTTATGCGTGATGAAGGTGAGCGATACGATGCAGCCCTTGCGATAAATATGTATCAACAAGCGGTGGCATTATTTAGCCGAACTTTATAAATGCTGTAAAAACTACTCATTAACTACTTTTCAGCATACCTAAAGCGGTATGCTGTTTTACAAAGTATGCTTTTAAGTAGTCAATAAACAATCGTAGCTTTTTAGAGCCCGCAGCCCCTGGCGGAAATACCCCGTAAAGCTCAATATCTTTACTTTTATAATCATCTAATATTATTTCAAGCTGTCCAGCTTGCACTTTTGGCCACGCATCGTAAAGCGGAATACGCCCAATGCCATGCCCAGCTTCAACAAAAGCAGTACGAGCAGCGGCATTATTGGTGCTTAAGGCGCCTTGCATTGTAATATCGTGTTTTTTGCCATCTTTTTGAAGTGTTAATGTTTTACTGCCCAATTGATAAACGACCCATTGGTGCTCTGCTAACTCTAAAGGCGTTTTAGGTTTACCAAAATGTGCAAAGTATTCCGGCGCGCCACAAATACAAGTGCTCATTGTAGTCAGCTTGGTTGCCTGCAAGTTAGAGTCACTCAGTGCCACGCCTCTAATTGCAAAATCAAACCCATTTTTAATAATATCAACCACATCGTCAGTAAGCTGTAAGTCTATTTGAATCTTAGGATATTGGCGCTTAAACGTATTTATTGCAGGCACAATTAATTGCATTCCCACATTTACTGGGCAACTAATTTTAAGTAAACCTTGTGGCTCGCTCTTTATATTTTCTATTTGCTGATTAGCCGCATTAGCTTGTTCGGTAATTATTCTACAACGCTCATAATAAGCAATACCCGCTTCAGTGAGCGCCATGGTACGGGTTGAGCGATTTAGTAAAGTAACTTCAAGCTGCGTTTCTAATTTTTTTAAATGATAACTTGCAACTGCTCGCGTAAGCCCTAGCTGTTTGGCAGCAGCGGTTAAGCTGCCCTGCTCTACAATTTGTGCAAATACAACCATGCTCTTTAACTGCTCAAACGACACTTTCATAAATGCTCCATAGTGTGTTTTAAATTCAACCTTTTTATTGTATCAATAATTAAATCAATAAAGTTAAATTTATCATCGTTGTTTAAAGCAGTGTTAGTGCATATAGTAATTGGTAAGCAAAATAAACTAATTCAAATCATCAGAAGGAATATATTCAATGTCTAAAAAAATACTTATGGTTCTTACATCTCACGCAGAACTTGGTAACACTGGCGAAAAAACAGGTTTTTGGGTAGAAGAATTTGCAGCCCCTTATTATGCATTTGTTGATGCAGGCGTTGAAGTAACATTAGCGTCTCCAGCTGGCGGCCAACCACCCATTGATCCGACAAGTACACTTTCTGATTTTCAAACAGATGCAACAAAACGTTACGACGCAGACAGCGCGGCGCAAACATTAATGGCAAACACTAAAGTGTTAAGTGAAGTAAAATCTAGCGATTTTGACGCTGCATTTTACCCAGGCGGTCACGGTCCATTATGGGACTTAGTTGACAACACAGATTCAATTTCACTTATCGAAAGCTTTGTAAAAGAGCAAAAACCTGTTGCTGCGGTATGCCATGCAAGTGCTGCATTTTTAAATGTTAAAGATGCCGATGGCAATGCACTAGTAGCGGGTAAAAAAGTAACTGGTTTTACTAACTCTGAAGAAGCTGCAGTGCAACTTACCGATATCGTGCCATTTTTAGTTGAAGACGAGCTAATTAAAAAAGGTGGCGATTATCAAAAAACTGACGACTGGGGTGTATTAGCATTAGAAGACGGTTTAGTAATTACCGGCCAAAACCCAGCAAGCTCTGAACTAGCTGCAAAAAAACTATTAACTAAATTAGGTTAATAGTAAGTAATAATTAAAATTAAGCACAGCATTTTATGCTGTGCTTTTTTAATTGCTTTTCATTAGCAAATACAATTCCTATACTGGCAACTCTTAAAGTCAATTAGGGCGATTATATGGCAACCAAGCCAACCACACTGTCATTACTAACTAGTACCCGTTTCGCAATATTTAGTATTGTTGTTATTTGCTTCGTACTACAGGTGATCAATAGTCTACCTGGCATAAATCTTAATGGTTTAGGCATATATCCACGCAGTATCCAAGGATTAATTGGCATACTATGCGCACCTTTTTTACATGGTAGCTGGTGGCACTTTGCCAGCAATATGATCCCATTTGTAGTATTAAGTTGGCTAATTTGCCAGTACAGCGTAAAACGTTTTTATAACGTATTTATTTTTACCGCTCTAGTCGGTGGACTTTTAGTTTGGGCATTTGGGCGCAGTAACATACATGTTGGTTTAAGCGGTGTTATATATGGTTTATGGGGCTTTATTCTATGCTACGGCTTAGTAAGACGCTCATTAAAATCAATTATAATTGCAGTTGTAGTGGCTATACTTTATAGCGGTTTTATATGGGGTGTTTTACCTCAGCGCTATCATGTATCGTTTGAAAGCCATTTATTTGGAGCGCTAAGCGGGTTCTTTTTAGGTTATAGATTAGCAAAAGCCGATAAATTAAAAGGTCGGTAAATTAAATATTTAGGGCCTTTAATTAATTTTTTATGGCCACATTTATGAGTAAGTATTAAACATTTTCATTTAACATTGAGGTTATTTATGAGTGATCAAAACGAATACACGCCAGCAAAAGTATGGACGTGGGAAAGTGAAAGTGGCGGTAAATTTGCCAGCATTAACCGCCCAATTGCAGGCGCGACTCATGACAAAACTCTACCTATTGGCGAGCACGCATTTCAGCTTTATTCTCTTGCTACGCCAAATGGCCAAAAAGCTACAATTATGTTTGAAGAGCTTTTACAGCTTGGTTGCACCGATGCAGACTATGACGCATATTTAATAAACATAGGTGATGGCGATCAGTTTGGATCTGACTTTGTTGATATTAATCCAAACTCAAAAATCCCAGCGCTAATGGATCATTCAACCACCCCACCTACTCGCATCTTTGAATCTGGTTCTATTTTACAGTATTTGGCTGAAAAATTTGATGTACTCATCCCTAAAGATTTAAAAGCTAAAACAGAGTGTCGTAACTGGCTATTTTGGCAAATGGGTTCAGCGCCATACTTAGGTGGTGGTTTTGGTCACTTTTATAGCTACGCCCCAAGTAAAATGCAATACCCTATTGATCGTTTTACCATGGAAACTAAACGCCAACTTGACGTGTTAAACCGTCATTTAAGCGAAAATGAATACATGGCGGGTGATGAATACTCAATTGCCGATATTGCAATTTGGCCTTGGTATGGCTCGCTTGTTTTAGGCGACTTATATGATGCAGCTAAATTTTTAGATGTAGCCTCATACACTCATGTTGTTCGCTGGGCAAAACAGGTTGCTGATCGCCCTGCTGTAAAGCGCGGCCGTCGCGTAAATCGCACATGGGGCCCTGAAGAAGATCAAATGGCAGAGCGCCATAACGATAGTGATTTCGAAGGTTAAATCTACTAAACAGCAAGTAAAGTCGTTAACACTTTAACCTGCTTAATAATTTTAAGGCTCATAATGATTATTTATTATGAGCCTTTTTACTGTGCTAGCTTTTTTTTTTGCTTTCATAAACTATATTTATTCTTATACTCAGGATTAGAGCCTAACTAATCGATGTTTAATACGCTTTTGTTTATCTGAAATATTTACTGTATTTCTTGAACGTTTCTCCATCGCTAGTTGGAGTGACTTTTGTATAAGGTTTTACTTAGTGCCATATAAAAATCTAAATAGTGAAGAACGCAGAGAAACCGTTAAAATTTTATACTCTAATGCCATCTCTGGTATTGCCATTTCGACTGTAGTCAGTTTTATATTAGTGTTCGCTTTTGATTTAAGTAACCACCAAATATCCTACGAAAAAAGTATTTGGCTAAGCATTATGGTTGTCTTATTAGCAGCTCGCGCTATTGATGTAATATGGTTTTATAAAACCAAAAAGGATAACCTATTATTTAATGCTGACAAATACTCAAAAAGATTTTCAACAGGGTGTATTTTAACTGCGCTATCGTGGTGTGGGTATGCACTTTGGTTTCATAGCAGCTCATCAGCAATAGAGACTACAACAACAATTGCTATTTTATCTGCCTTTGCAGGAGGATCTGCAAACCTACTTTCAGGAAGCCGAGTAACCGCTGTACTCTATAGTATTATTTTATTGGCCCCCTATTCTTTTTTATTAACCCTTTCTAATGATAACTACAACTCTGTTCTCGGTATTTTAGGTCTATCATTTACTGTTATTATGGTGGCTTCATCGTACAGATCAGCCACATTTACACACAGTGCAATCAAGCTCAAAAACCAAAACAGAGAGCTGCTTAATGAAATGGAAAACAAGGTCGAACAACGCACTGAAGAAATTTACCGTTTATCGAATACCGATCCACTCACAAATCTATTAAACCGCACCGCATTTTTAAAAAATGCAAACAAACAACTAGCAGATAACCCTAAAGAACCCTTTGCTTTATTATTTGTAGATTTAGATGGTTTTAAGCAAATCAACGATTCGTTGGGTCATAAAGTGGGCGATAAAGTATTAAAAGAAATAGCACTGAGAATTAGTACTGTATGCAACCAACAACTCTATAAATGCCGTTGGGGCGGGGATGAGTTTTTAATTTTAGCAACGTATCAAAACCAAACTGAGCTTATCGAGTTTGCTAATAAAGTGCTTCAAAGCATTAGCGCCGAGCATGAAACATATAAATATCAAAAATGGGTATCCGCAACTATTGGAATGGCCATGTACCCTGAGCACGGGAGTGATTTTAATACTTTAATTCGCTCTGCTGATACTGCAATGTATCACCAAAAACGCATGGCGAAAGGTAATATCAATATTTATAACGATTCACTCAAATTAATACAAGAAAGAGAGTATCTTTTGAGTCAACGCTTAGCCAGTGCCATAGAAGAAAATAGTTTAAGGCTAGTATTTCAACCAATTGTTGATAGCAAAACCTCAAAAGTAACCTCTTTTGAATCATTATTACGCTGGCAACTAGATGGTGAAAATATTTTCCCTGATGAATTTATAGCTATTGCCGAGCAATACGGTTTAATAACCGAGTTAGGTATTTGGGTAATAGAACAGGCATGTATACAAGCAACAAAATTAAGTCACTTACAACCACAAATTGCTATAAGCGTAAACGTATCCGTTATTCAGCTACAAGATCCTGATTTTGTATCTAAGGTATTAAAAATAGTAAATTGCCACCAGGTAGAACCTAAAAACCTACACATAGAAATTACTGAGTCAGTATTTGCCGAGGATAAACTCACATTTTTGACAGCCGTTAAAGCACTCCAAAAACAAGGCTTTTGTATTTCAATTGATGATTTTGGTACAGGCTACTCATCACTATCAAGCATGCTTGATATTGGTGTAGATATAGTAAAAATAGACAGAAGCTTTATTCAAAATATGGATAAAAGAGGGTTAAGTATTATTCATGCAATTGTACAAATGGCCTCTACTTTAGATTTTACTGTTGTTGCAGAAGGCGTTGAAACTATTGAGCAAGCAAACACACTCACTAAAATTGGTGTATCTCACCTACAAGGTTATTACTTTTCAAAACCGATGGAAGTAGGTTTTGTAGATGCTTATTTAAATGAGCAAAATAAGCAATGTAGTTAATAACCAAGCACTTCTAAAAGCGCTTAGCTACCATATGAGTTATGCGCTACCTTTCTTATTAGGGCCTGTTTATTTTTTGAGGTTAAATTTGCAGCAAACTGTTTGGTATTTAGGCAAGGTAGAGCCTGTGGAGTGTGGTTATCCCCCATAACCGGTTGATAACGTAGTATTAATGCCAAACATGCGCTGCCCAAAGGGTTCTGCCTAGGGAGATTGACTCTTTGTTACTAGGTTACAAACCTCGCGCCACGATTAAATCGTCCTTGAATTGAACAAATTTCAATCCTTAAAGGTCAACAGCCCCTCCCTAAAACATAATCTTACAATTGCTTACACCCAGTACATAGTAATTAGCGTAGGCTAAATATAATCCAATTTACATATGTATATTACGTTTAAACGAAAAAGCCCCAGCGCTGGATAGTAGGTAAAATTATGTGCTGACGTTGCTTAAATAATAAAAATTTTAACGATACAACTAAATATAAAAAAGGAATTTGCATGATAAAACCACTTTGCTATTCACTCATCACTTTACTTACCCCCATAAGCGTTATAGCTCAAACAATGGCAATAAAAACAACGGATGAATTAGTACCAACCGATTCAGAGATTTTATTTGCATATAATAAAGAATCAAAACAATTAGAAGCCATCAATTTACTTACATCACTTAGTAGTGAACTTGCTTTACCAAAAAACGCCATCGGGTTTGATGTGGCAACACTTGCTAACATCACCGATAAACAAGCACTCGTACTAACAAGTGATGGCGTATATAAAGCCCAAGCAGGTAAACCAACATTGTTGTTTAATTATGAGTCGGTTCTTAATCAATTAAAAATAGATAAGTTTGAAAAAGTAGACTTTGTTTTCGATGCTAACAACGACGGTCTAAGCGATATTTTTATCCCTGGGTTAGCAAGCAGTACTTTATACATTCAAAATAAAGATGGCAGCTTTAAGCCTAACAAATTTAAACAAACGCCTAAGTATGAAGGCCGCTTTTCAGGAAAAGGGCTTTCTTTAGAAGTTAATATTAACAATAAACCTGTCGTTATCGATTTTAACCACGACGGATTAAACGACCTGGTTTTTTCAAATGACTTTGGAGCAGATGTACTACTTGCTAATTCAGAGGGCTTTGAGCAAAAGCTCACCTCAATTAATTTTAACATCGAGTTAGGCGAGCTAAGCAATGGCGAAACCCGCAAAATTAAGCAAATTATTGATATTAATAACGACGGATTTCTAGATTTTACAACTAGGCAGTTTAAACCTACGCAAGGTATGGATTCGTTAGATATAAAAATAGCGCACACTTTGTACCTAGGAAGTGCTAAAGGGTTTAGTAATACGCCCATTCCCTTATTTGAAACACAAGGCCCTAGCGAGTTATTACTCAAAACAGATTTTAATAATGATGGTTTAATTGATTTACAAAAAATGGATTTAGATATTGGCTTAGGTACTATTGCGTCTATGGCATTAGGCGGCGGCAGTACTGATGTAGATGTAGAAATGAATCTTTATAAGCAGCAACCCGACGGCTCATTTGCCAATAAACCGAGTATAGAACTTGATTTAGAAATGGAAGTGGGAATGAATGGCGAAGACTCCGAGCCAGCCCTATATTTAGGTGATATTAACGGCGACAGTTATATTGATGCGGTATACAAATACAGTAAAAAAACACTGTATATTTATTATGGAGAGCAAGACTCACTGCTAAATGATAAGCGTAAAAAATTAAAATTAACGCTGCCTAAGAATAATAAAGATATTCTTTTGGTAGATATAAACCAAGACGGTAAAAAAGATTTTGTATTTAAATTTACCGAAGAAGATGGCACCAGCAAAATAGAAACGCGTTTAAATTAAGCCATTAAAAAAGCCCAACAGAATTAACCGTTGGGCTTTGGACTTAAGACTTTCGAGTAACAGTCAGCTTTACTCTAAGTTATAACACCTAAGCAGTTACATTTAGCAGTGAATCGCCTTCACTTAAACCAAACTTCTCTTGCACTGATGCAAGGATTGATTCTTTATCTTCATCTGACAACTGGCTTGAATACTCAGTTAATAGCTCATCTAAGTAGCTTACTACTTCGTCTGTATCTACTGATTCTAATGAGTTTTGTGGCGGTGGCGGCGGTCTTTGACCTTCCACTCGTCCTGCATCACCTATACTTTTAGCATCAAACTCAAGTTCGCTCATTAAATCAGCAAGCTCTTTTGTTGGCTCAATACCTTGTTCTTTAAATGCCGCTTGAATACTTTGCGCGTCTTCTGCGCTTAAGTTTTCTGCATCAAACTCTGCAAGCGTTTCTTTAACAAAATCGCTTTGCTCTGTTGTTAATTTTGAAGCTTGGCTGCTTTGTTGCGATATGAAACTCGCAGAACTACCACTAATACTATTAATCATTTTATTATCCTTTCAACGTTCACGACGAGGTGGTTTATGTTCGCTAAGTTCTTGCTCACTAATTTCACCATTATCATCAGCATCTATAGAATCAAAAATTGTTTGTGCATCGCCGTGCGGCGGTTTTTTTGCACTAAACTCTTCAAAGCTAATTACGCCATCACCATCAGTATCAATAGCTGAAAAGTCAGGTTTTTCAGGAGGATTGTCACCGCCTCGAGCAGCTACATTAGCTGAAAAAGCAATAGATAATATTGCCACAGTGGCAAGAGTTGAAAAATGCTTCATAGTAATAACCTCGTATTTAAGAATTAAACTAAGCTTACGCTTTAAAAACGCAAACAATGTGCAAATAATGAGGAAGTAATAAATTATTTTAATAAAAAATAGTAATCTAAATACTTATTTAAAAAGTTCTGGTTGATTGCTTTGCAATCAATATATAAGCTAATAAAATAATACGATTAATTACTCTCAGGCAGTAGTGTTACTGCCCTTAATTCTCAAAGCTGATATACTGCTTGAGCCAATTAAACAAACAAATACAGAGCACTTTCATAAATAATGATTAATAACCAACCCTACTTAGCAGGCAATCTGTGAAAATACCTAAACGCCTACAACCCCTTGTTGATGATGGCCTTATTGACGAAGTTATAAGCCGACTAATGAGCGGTAAAGAAGCCGATGTATTTATTGTCCGCTGTGGTGAGCATATTCGCTGTGCGAAAGTGTATAAAGATGCGGTTAAACGTAGTTTTAAAAAGGCGGCACAATATCAAGAAGGCCGAAAAGTACGTGGTGGACGCCAAGCGCGTGCTATGGGTAAACGCTCTAGCTATGGCCGCCAATTAGAAGAAGAAATTTGGCAAAATGCCGAAGTTGATGCGTTATCTCGTTTAGCTGGCGTGGGTGTACGTGTTCCTGATACTTACTTTTGTATTGATGGCGTGCTGCTTATGGAGCTCGTCTCTGATGAAGATGGTAACGTAGCCCCTCAACTAGGACATGTCGTTTTTAGTGAAGAGCAAGCGATTGAGCAGTATAAACTCATGATACATTACATTAAGCTTATGCTTTGCGCTGGTATAATACACGGTGATTTATCTGAGTTTAATGTACTTGTAGATAATAACGGCCCTGTAATTATAGATTTACCGCAAGCCGTTAACGCTTCAGCAAATAACAGTGCACAAGCTATGTTTGCACGCGATGTAAATAACATACGCCGCTACTATGGTGAATTTGCGCCAAGCATACTAAAAACTCAATACGCTAAAGAAATGTGGGCACTATTTGAAGAGGCCAATTTAACGCCTAATTCAACGCTTACAGGTGAATTTGAAGACAGCGACGAACTTGCTGATGTAGATTCTATTCTTGATGAAATTCAAGCTGCCGAATACGAAGAGTTTGACCGTTTAGAGCGAATTAAAAATGCTGACGACGATGAGTAACTCATCGTCATAGCTCATTTCACCTTACTGTGGATGCACAAACCGGTAGCCAACCCCATAAACAGACTGGATAACACTTTCAGTTTGTGTCACTTCATCTAGTTTTTTACGCAACTTTTTAATATGGCTATCAATAGTACGATGGCTCACAATACGCTGATCGGCGTACATAGTGTCCATTAAGCTATCGCGCGAATAAATACGATTTGGGTTGTTAAACAAAGGTTTAAATAGTTGAAATTCAAAGTTCGTCAATTCTATACTGTTTGATTTAAATTTTACGCTGTAGCTGCTTTCGTCAAGCTTCATTGTTGACTCTGTAACGTCACTTGCGTTATTTAATCGCCTTAAAATAGCTTTTACGCGTGCCACCAGCTCAGCATAACTAAACGGCTTACAAATATAATCATCTGCACCTAATTCCAGCCCAAGCAGCCTATCTATTTCTTCTACTTTTGCCGATACCATAATAATAGGCACGTTTGAAAAGCGCCTAATTGCTTTACACAGTTCAATACCACTTTGGCCTGGTAACATTATGTCTAGCAAGATTACACTCGGCCTGTTAATTTCAAGCCAAGGTAATACTTCATCCCCGTGATGTATTTGATGTGTAATAAAGTGATGGCTACTTAAAAAGTCACTCATTAAGTTAGCTAGCTTTACTTCATCTTCCACAATCAGTATTTGTTCACTCATAGGCATCTCTGTAAGTAACCTCAACTTTATTTTTATAAATTAAATAGTTGGCAATCTAATAATAATAGCAAGGCCGCCTAAGCTGGCTTTTTCTGCAGCTATTTCACCTTTATGACCTTTAACTATATGCTGGCAAATAGATAAACCTAAGCCCGAACCGCCCTCTTGGCGATTACGCGAACTATCTACTCGATATAAATACTCAAACAAATGCGATAAATGCGACTGCTCTACACCTACACCATTATCTTCAATTATAAGCTCTAAATAAGTTTGCCCTTTAATACTTATATTTTTAGCTGTTAATGAAATAGTTGTACATTGTGCATAGTGCACGGCGTTCATTAAAATATTATCGAGTAGCTGCAAAAGGCGTGTTTTATCTGCTTGTACAGTTATGTGTTTAGCGCTATTTAGCAAGTATATTTTTATATTATGTTGTTCAAGCAAAACCTGATATTTTTGCTCAATAGTATTTAATAATAATGCCATATCAGTAGGTTGCATTGTGTAGTGCATACCTCCTAACTCTGCGCTATTGAGCATATGCAAGTCGTCTATTAAGCGTTTTAAATGTAGGGCTTCATCGTTAGCCGAACTTATATTTTTTGCGTTCGGTTCTCGTATACCAAGTAGCATAGCTTCAAGTTCACCGAGTAAAATACTCATTGGCGTCCTAAGCTCATGAGAAATATTAGCAAGCCAACGCTTACGTACTTGCTCATCTTTAGCGAGTGTAAATGCAAGCGTATTAAAATCTTCGCTCAACTGTCCTAGCTCGTCTTTTCGCTCAAGCGTGAGTTTGGTCTCGTAATTACCTTGCGTTAAACGATGCATACCGTTAGCAATTTGCTTTACAGGGCTTACTAGGTGACGAGACAATAAAAAAGTAACCATTAATGTTAGCAATACCGCAGCTAAAGCAATAAACCATAAGTAGTTAGTTTGCTGCTGTAAAAAATCAAGCTCATAGCCATCAACCAAGCTATCTCTTTTAGAAACTGCTAAGTAACCCACTATTTTATCGTTAACAATAATTGGGGTTGTTATATATTTTAAATCGCTGAGGTATCTACCCACTACTCGCTGTTTATTTTCGTCAAGCAAAGCGTAGTGAGCAATATTTTCTGGCGGTGGGCGGCGATCTTCCTCTAAACGAATATGATCTGGCGGCGGTCGTCGCATCATTCGCCCACGCGGACCTGAGCCTTCTTGTGGCCTAGGCAAAAACTGGCTATTTTCTAATTGCGATTCAACACGTTTTCTAAAGTTTTCGCTATCGCCAACAACTCGTTCCCATGAGGGTGTTTGTTCGTATTGCTTTGCAAGTTGCACAACAAGTGGTTCAAGCGCTTTTACTTCTTTTGCATTAACAAAATCAATTACGCCTTGCCCTATACTCCATTGTATAAGAACCACCAGCCCTGCAATAACACTAAAGGTAAAACTAAATAGTATTAAAAAAAGGTAACTATTCAGCCTCATCTGAAATGAATATATCAGGCAGCTGATTTTT
>NZ_WTKZ01000031.1:14496-50700 GCF_011378805.1 Pseudoalteromonas sp. Z9A6 | reverse complement strand
TGTTTTCTTAATAATACTGAAATGACACAGATTTCTAAACACTACCACTGGGTAGTTTATCCGGTGTTGTGTATCTTTACGTTTTACTTAATAACTTCTCGGTTGATGTATTCAACTTCATTGAAATAAGTGACTTTTTACTGGCACTGATTTCAAATCCTTTACTTATTACTCTTTATACTGCGATCATCGTTTTAACAGCAATTTATTTAAATTGGCGCTCAGGACATATGCCAGATCCTAGTAAAACAACCGTTTTAAAAAAACTTTATTATGGCTTTGGTTAACCGTTCTATTTATTAAAACCTAGTTACTCAGTCATGTTATTTTTAGGACTTATAATATCTACATACCCTACTATGTTGGCGCATTCACACAGTAAAGATATAATAAATGAAAGAACAATGAATTATCACTTGTCATTAAATTATCCAATTGCTAAGAGTAAAGTAACTCAAATTAAAAATGTTCAAATAGTAGCCTCAACAATGGGGAATTTATTTGTTTATGATAATAAACAAGATAAGTTACTTATTATTTCACAAGAAAATATTTCAGCATTAATACCTAACCCACACAAAGAAAAAACGATTAAGCCAGAGGTAAAAGATTAGCTTTAATTAAACATTTGGCAGAAACACGATTGGCTGTTATTTATTAGTATTTACGCATAGCCCAGCATGGAACTTTTTTAGGGACGTAACATGAAACTCATTACCACTATTTTTCTAACCTTATTTCCTCTTATCTCTTTTGCTAATTTAAGCTTACCTACAAATCGTCATATTGCAGTGCAAGGGACTGCTGAGCTATTAGTTGAGCCTGATATGGCTCAAGTTTCGTTTGAAGTATCGAGCACTAAAGATTCGTTGCTTGAGGCTAAACGAGATCTTGATGCACAAATTAACTTGTTACTAGAAGGAGTCGATAAATATGGCTTTGAGCAAGACGATGTTTTTATCTCTGGTTTAAAAAGCAATGTATACAATATTATTGGTACAGAAACGGGGACTGTTTCAGGCGATAAGTACTTAGCACTAAAAACGGTTAAAGTAACAATAAACGATATTAAAAAAATAGATGGTTTTATTGAATTTGCACAAAGCGTAAAAATAAATAATGTTATAGCAATCGAGAGTGTATCTTCAAAAGCAAAGTTGTTAGAGGCGCAGGCAACAAAAGCTGCAGTAGATGATGCAATAGCTAAAGGGAACCTGCTTGCTAAAGCATTTAGCGCTAAACTTGGGAAAGTTTACAGCATCAGTTCGAATTCAAACCGAACGAATTTCGGTGATAATGAAGGCGATGCAAAGCACTCAGTTTTATCGGGCTATACAAATAATTCATACCCCTTCGAACATAAACGGTATGTAGATAAAACAATAAGTACCAATTCAATAATAAGCATCACCTCATCAATAAACGTGGTGTTTGATTTAGAAATAACTAACTAAAATTTTCATTTCAAATACATTTTCATAATGTAAGCTGGCTTTAAGTTTTTGATTAATTTGAAGGTAGCGATACTATGAGCGATGAAAGCAACACATTAAAAGCACAAACCGAGGAAAAAGTAGCCGCAGGGCGAAAAGGTAATCCTGATTTCATGAAAGGTGTTGATGAAACGATTGCACAAGAAAAGCGTTTCAGCAAGGTGCTAATGCACTTGATTTAAACCAAAGCGCACCAAGTTTTGAGTTACCAAATCAACATGGTCAATCGGTGCAGTTAACCGAGTTACTTGCACACGGACCTGTGGTTATTACTTTTTATCGTGGAAGTTGGTGTCCGTACTGTAATTTACAACTGAAAGCACTGCAGTCACGTTTACCTGAAATTCATGCTTTAGGTGCGCAGCTGGTAGCTATTAGCCCGCAAGTACCCGATGGCTCAATGAGCGAAAGCGATATAAGTAACATGGATTTTTTAGTGCTGAGTGATCAAAATGCCGATGTAGCAGCAAGCTACGGCGTAGCATGGCAAGTGCCCACATTTTTACTCGAGCATATGCGAGTAGACCGAGGCCTAGATTTAGAGTCGGTTAACAATGGCAATAGTAGTGTTTTACCGATCCCTGCCACCTTTGTTTTAGATAAACAAGGTAAAGTGACTTGGCGTTATGTTGATGTTGATTATCGTACTCGTTCTGAGCCAGAAGATATAATTAACGCTTTGAAAAATTTAGTATAAAAAACTTAATTTTAAAAGTCAGACCCCTTGAAGAGCTTGCAATGCCTAAGCTCTTCAACGTTAATTTAAAGTTTCTAATGCTTCCCTCTTATAATCAGATGCAAGGTCGATTACAATACAGACATCTAAAAGGCGTATTGCCTTTATCTGCACGCTAAAAGAGTGGATTTTATATTTCATGGCAATCAAACTTGCAATTAATGGTTTTGGTCGTATTGGTCGAAATATTGTCCGCGCGTTATACGAGTCTGGTTTGAGCGACGATATAAAAATTGTTGCGATTAACGAACTTGCTGATCCTGAAGCTATTGCTCATTTATTAAAATACGACACATCCCACGGTCGTTTTTCTTTTCCTGTAAAACTTGGTGAAGACACCATTAGTGTTGCAGGCGATACCATTGCACTTTTTTGTGAAGAAAACCCAATTGAATTACCTTGGCAAACGCTCGATGTAGACGTTGTATTTGAATGTACGGGTGTTTACCACTCGCGTGAACATGCGCAGTTACATATTACCGCAGGTGCTAAAAAGGTGTTGTTTTCGCATCCGGCTGATAACGATGTTGATGCAACGATTGTGTATGGCATTAACGACGATGAGCTTAAAAACGAGCACACAATTGTGTCTAACGGCTCGTGCACAACTAACTGTGTTGTGCCAGTTATTAAAGTATTAGATGATGCATTTGGTATTGAGTCGGGCGCTATTACAACTATTCATGCGTCGATGAACGATCAACAAGTGATTGATGGTTATCATCATGATTTACGCCGTACTCGTGCTGCAAGCCAATCAATTATTCCAGTTGATACAAAGCTCGCCCGTGGTATAGACCGTATTTTACCTAAATTTAAAGGCCGTTTTGAAGCCATCGCCGTACGTGTACCTACTATAAATGTAACGGCAATGGATTTAAGTGTAACGGTTAATACCGATGTAGATTTAAATGCAGTAAATAATGCACTTAAAGCACAAGCAAAAGACCGCTTAGAAGGTATTTTAAGTTATACCGAAGAGCCGCTTGTATCGGTTGATTTTAATCACGACCCACATTCTTGTATTATTGATGGCACACAAACACGTGTTAGTCACAAACGACTGATAAAGTTATTAGTATGGTGTGATAACGAATGGGGTTTTGCTAATCGTATGCTCGACACAGCGCGTGCTATGATGGCAGTGAATAAGTAATTTATTAATATAATAATTTTAAACGTATTTTTCAGGTTCAGTATCGTTAACTAAGGAGATGTTCATGTCGGTCATAAAAATGGCAGATTTAGATTTAAACGGCAAACGCGTATTAATTCGTGAAGATTTAAATGTACCAGTTAAAGCAGGTAAAGTGACGTCAGATGCGCGTATTCGTGCAGCACTACCTACTATTAAATTAGCGCTTGAGATGGGTGCTAAAGTAATGGTTATGTCACACCTTGGCCGTCCTACGGAAGGGGAATACGATGAAGCGTTTTCGCTTGCACCTGTAGCTAATTACTTAAACGATGCCCTAGAGCAAACTGTACGTTTAGAAAAAGATTATCTAAACGGTGTTGATATTGCTGATAACGAAGTGGTTGTTTTTGAAAATGTGCGCTTTAACAAAGGCGAGAAGAAAAACGACGAAGCGTTATCTAAGCAACTAGCTGCACTGTGTGATGTATATGTAATGGATGCATTTGGTACGGCTCACCGTGCACAAGCATCTACCCATGGCGTTGGCTTATTTGCCGATGTTGCATGTGCAGGTCCGCTGTTATCGGCTGAGCTCGAAGCGTTAGGCAAAGCACTTGATAATCCAGCTCGTCCATTAGTGGCGATTGTTGGTGGTTCTAAAGTATCTACTAAGCTCACCGTTTTAGATTCACTTTCTAAAATTGTTGACCAATTAGTTACCGGCGGCGGTATTGCTAATACTTTTATTGCTGCATCAGGTAGCCCAGTTGGTAAATCGCTTTACGAACCAGATTTAATGGATGAAGCTAACCGCTTATGTGCAGCAGCGATTGCTAATAATGGTGAAATTCCGGTACCGACTGACGTAGTGGTTGGTAATGAGTTTTCTGAATCTGCTGTAGCTACGCTTAAAGATGTAAGCGAAGTAACAAGCGACGATATGATTTTTGATATTGGTCCTGCTACAGCGAGCAAGCTTGCAAAAATTATTGCAAATGCGGGCACTGTTGTATGGAATGGCCCTGTTGGCGTGTTCGAGTTTGACCAATTTGGTAATGGCACACGTGCTATTGCACAAGCAATTGCTAACTCAAATGCGTTTTCAATCGCCGGTGGTGGTGATACCTTAGCCGCAATTGATAAATACGGCATTGCCGATAAAGTATCTTATATTTCTACTGGTGGTGGTGCGTTCTTAGAGTTTTTAGAAGGCAAAAAACTTCCAGCAGTTGAAATGCTAGAGTCGCGCGCTAAGTAATTTTAGTGGCGTAAGGTGAGGGGGTAATAGCCCTCACCGACAATTAATTACTAAATACCTCTCACCCTAATTTAGTCGTTAATTTAGACGGAATATTACTGCAAAGCAGTGGTTTTTCGTGGCGTTGTTATAACGCCAAACTAACACATCCGTTCAAACTAGATGGTAGGGAACTACTGTCGATAAATTGGAGAATACCCAATGGCTTTAATCAGTATGCGACAACTTTTAGATCATGCAGCAGAGCATGGTTACGGCGTACCTGCTTTTAATGTTAACAATCAAGAGCAAATGCGCGCAATAATGGAAGCGGCTGACAAAACAAACAGCCCAGTAATCGTTCAGGGATCAGCTGGTGCACGTGCTTATGCTGGTGCTCCATTTATTCGTCATATGATTTTAGCAGCCGTTGAAGAATGGCCACATATCCCAGTTGTAATGCATCAAGATCACGGCACATCGCCAGGTGTGTGTCAGCGTTCAATTCAGCTTGGTTTTTCATCAGTAATGATGGATGGCTCGTTAATGAGCGACGGAAAAACCCCTTCAAGCTACGAATACAATGTAGAAGTAACGCGCGAAACTGTTGCGATGGCGCATGCCTGTGGCGTATCGGTTGAAGGCGAGCTAGGTGTACTTGGTTCACTTGAAACAGGTGAAGCTGGCGAAGAAGATGGCGTTGGCGCAGAAGGGTTATTAACAACTGATCAAATGCTAACAGACCCTGAAGAAGCGGCTGATTTTGTAAATAAAACACACGTTGATGCACTTGCAATTGCTTGCGGTACTTCACACGGTGCTTATAAATTTACTCGGCCACCAACAGATGACATTTTAGCGATTGATCGCATTAAAGCGATTCATGCCCGTATTCCTAACACGCACTTAGTGATGCATGGCTCATCTTCAGTTCCTCAAGAATGGTTAGAAATTATTAATCAGTACGGTGGCGAAATTCCAGAAACTTATGGTGTGCCAGTTGAGCAGATTGTTGAAGGCATTAAGTTTGGTGTTCGCAAGGTAAATATTGATACCGATTTACGTTTAGCATCTACCGGTGCAATTCGCCGTCATATGGCGCTTAACCCATCTAACTTTGATCCACGTAAATACCTAGCTGAAGCTACAAAAGCAATGACAGAGATTTGCGTTGCACGCTATAACTCGTTTGGTACTTCTGGTCAGGCTAGTAAAATTAAGCCAATTTCACTTGATGAAATGCACCTTAAATACTTAAGCGGCGAACTAGACCCTAAAATTAGATAATAGATCAATTTATAATTGCTTATTTAAGTCAGTAACTTTGTTGCTGGCTTTTTTAATGTCAGCCCTTTTTATATTACAGATTACGGTTTTTTGATCAGATCACTGCATTACCAACGCGGAATTTTGGGATCACGCATTTACTAACACAGCCTTTTTCGGATCATTACTTTACTAAGCCAAATACACTTTAATGCTATATATGGGTTCTGAGATAATTTGATCGTTATTTATTTGTATAAACAATCAACAACTTATGGCTTTGACTAGGTACAACTCTGATCTGAGGGATGATCGGCTTGGTAAAAATCTGATCCTTTATTTGGAGCTTAGTAAAATTTAGATCTATTTTTGAGCGTATTGTTTGTTACACAGGCGGGTTTGTTGATTTTAAAAGGGCTTTAAAGCTACTTTCAAACGATCGATCTGTAAAAATGTCTTGGTTAGTAAAACAATGATCCCAGCTAGTTTAATATTGTTTAGTGGTTTAAATAGCGATACAAAAAAGATAATTTTAAAAAGTTAGCTATTACATAAATTTATCGTAAATCTCTTTTTATTACGTTAAATATTAAAAAGGTTTTAAAAATATGACGTTAATGAGATTTTTTGTCACTAATTTGTGTTTTTTTTACCACCATTTTAATTTACACGTTACACTTTCATAAAAATGTCATACTTAGTCATAATAATGAAAACTAATTCGATAGCGTAAGAGATAAATTGGAATGTCACGTAAAGTACTAGTCGTAGATGACGAAGCTCCTATCAGGGAGATGTTGGTTTTTGTTTTAGAGCAAAATGGATTTCAAGCAATTGAAGCAGAAGATTACGACTCTGCTATTGCAGCTATGGTTGAACCTTACCCAGATATGGTTTTACTTGATTGGATGTTACCAGGTGGAAGCGGTATTCAAATTGCTAAAAAGTTTAAGCAAAACGAACACACCCGCCAAATCCCAATTATTATGCTTACAGCTCGCGGCGAAGAAGAAGACAAAGTACGCGGCCTTGAAGTAGGTGCAGATGATTACGTCACCAAGCCGTTTTCTCCTAAAGAGCTTATGGCACGTATTAAAGCGGTTATTCGCCGTGTATCGCCAACCTCATTAGAAGAAGCTATTGAAGTACATGGCCTGCGTTTAGACCCTATTTCTCATCGTGTTACCTCAGAAGGAAACGAGCTTGATATGGGGCCAACCGAATTTAGATTACTGCACTTTTTTATGACTCACCCAGAGCGTGTTTATAGCCGTGAACAACTGCTTGATCATGTGTGGGGAACTAACGTTTACGTAGAAGATCGCACTGTTGATGTTCACATTCGTCGCCTGCGTAAAGCAATTGGCCCACTTGGACATGACCGTTTGGTGCAAACAGTACGTGGCGCTGGGTATCGTTTTTCAAGTAAGCTGTGATCAGCTTAAAGCTTAGCTAATGTGTAAAATACGCATGTATTACTACTCTAAGGTAAAGTGAGTGTATGTATCGAGTTGTTAATAAGCAGGCGTTAGTAAAGCGCCTGTTTATCTATTTTTTACCCTTACTATTAATTGGTGTGCTGGTTGGCGCGCCATTTTTGCTTTTATTTTTAGGATCTTTTTCCCTCCTTATTTGGCACTACCATCAACTTTATCGTTTGAGCGATTGGCTACTTAATCAACGCAGCTTTAATCCGCCAGAGGGTGAGGGTGCATGGGAGCAAGTGTTCGAAGGTATTTATCATCTCCAGCATCGTAATCGTAAAAAACGTAATGAGCTTGCAGATTTAATTCGTCGCTTTCGCGATGGGGCTGAAGCGGTACCTGATGCGGTTGTGGTACTGCAAAACGATTTAAGTATTGTGTGGTGTAATCAATTAGCCCTTAAAGTGCTCGGTTTGCAGTGGCCTACGGATCATGGTCAGCGCCTTGATAATTTAATTCGCGAACCGAAGTTTGCTAAATACATGCACAAAGGCGAATTTGATGACGCGCTTGAGCTGGATAACGGTCATAGTATTGAGCAGGTGCTTGAGTTTAGGGTAATGCCGTATGCAAGCACGCAACTTATGGTTGTGGTACGTGATGTAACGCGCTTAAAACAGCTAGAACAAATGCGTAAAGACTTTGTAGCCAATGTGTCGCATGAACTACGTACACCGCTTACCGTGGTTACAGGGTATCTTGAGATGATGGATGGCGACATGATGCCGCCGCCAGCAATGTGGAACAAAGCGCAAAATACTATGCTTGAACAATGTAAGCGCATGGATAGTTTAGTCAGCCAATTATTATCGCTTTCGCGTATTGAAGGTGCACGGCGCCAAGATAACGATAAAGCTATAAATGTGCCGCAATTACTTGGTTATATTCACACTGAAGCAAACTCAATTAATCAAGACAAAGGCCACGAACTTATTTTTGATATTGATAAAACCCTTGATATTAAAGGCTCTGAGGATGAACTGCGTAGTGCGTTTTCTAATTTAGTATTCAACGCGATTCATTACACAAAACCAGGCGGTAAAGTAGAAGTATGCTGGCAGCGCAAAAACAATAAAGCGTGTTTTAGTGTTACCGATAATGGTGATGGTATTGCGCCTGAGCATATTAACCGATTAACTGAGCGTTTTTATCGTGTTGATAAAGCTCGCAGTAGAACAACAGGTGGCTCAGGCTTAGGGCTCGCTATAACAAAACATGTGTTAACTCGCCATGATAGTAAATTAAATATTCGTAGTGAAGTTAACAAAGGATCGTGTTTTTCTTTTGAATTTTCAATAGATAAGATAGTTTCGCTGACTAAATAATTAAGCTAATAGGTCAAGTCATAAAAGTGTCATTTAAGAGTAATGTAACTGTCATGTACTCACTTTAGAGTGGGCAGCAGTTAGAAAATGGAACGAACAAACCGGAGAACTCTACATGAAATTTAAAAACTTAGTTGCCGCAATGGGTGTGGCTGTTACAACTTTCGTATCTGCACAAGCAGTTGCTCTAGACCAAAATATTCCTGAGTATCAAAAAATTAGTGGTGTTTCAGGCAACTTTTCATCAGTAGGTTCTGACACTTTAGCCAACATGATGACGTTTTGGGCTGAAGAGTACAAACGTATTTACCCAAATGTAAATATTCAGATTCAAGCAGCAGGTTCTTCTACTGCTCCACCGGCACTTACCGAAGGTACAGCTAACCTGGGTCCAATGAGCCGTAAAATGAAATCTAAAGAAATCGAAGCGTTCGAAAAACGTTACGGTTATAAGCCAACAGAAGTTCGCGTAGCTATTGATGCACTTGCTGTATTTGTACATAAAGATAACCCAATTGAAGGTCTTCGTATTGACCAAGTAGATGCTATATTTTCATCTACTCGTAAATGTGGCGCACCTGAGCAAGTTAACCGTTGGAGCGATGTTGGTCTAACAGGTGATTGGGCAGCTAAAGATGTGCAACTTTACGGACGCAACTCAGTATCAGGTACGTATGGTTACTTTAAAAAGAAAGCACTTTGTAAAGGTGATTTCCGTAATAACGTAAATGAGCAACCGGGTTCTGCATCAGTAGTACAGTCAATTTCATCTTCATTAAATGCAATTGGTTACTCAGGTATAGGTTATAAAACATCAGGCGTACGTACAGTACCGCTAGCTAAAAAAGGCGATAACTTTGTTGATGCAACACTTGATAACGTTGCACAAGGCAAATATCCATTATCTCGCTTTTTATACCTTTACGTGAATAAGCACCCAAACAAGCCGTTGTCTCCAATGGAAGCGCAATTCTTAAAAATGGTACTTTCAAAAGATGGTCAGCAAATTGTAGAAAAAGATGGTTATGTACCACTTTCTGCAAAGCTAGTAAAAACAGAACTTAAAAAGCTTGGTTTGAACTAATACCAATTGCATTAAATTAGTGAGTTATTATAGCGATAAGAAAATAGCGCAATAACAAGGCTAAAATTATGATACATAGTTGTTCTATATAAATAATTTTTAACGTAGTTAGTGAGTTATTTAATACGCTAGGATGGTCATGTTTTTAATAAAATTGGTATGATAAACTATAAGCAATAAAAAACCGCTCATTGAGCGGTTTTTTTGTGCCTAAAACTAAAAACTTTTAGGAATTAAATATTACCTAATTTTTCGGCTTGTGCTTTACATTGATTATAGCTCTCAACACATTTTCCAGAGCATACTTGTTGCTTTAAGCCTTCAGCAGTTGTTTGCTGTTCACAACTAGTTTCACACTGGTAGTTTTGTTGAGCACACTGATTCATTTCAGGGTTTTCAACTTGGTTTTGACAACCTGCCAATAGTGCAAAAGTAAGGGCGACTACGCTTGTTTTTATTAAAGTGTGCATGCTTCTTATCCTTAAAATGGAGTCGCAATAATATTAAATTTCGACTTGGATATTGTCGATCAATCTAACACCACCAAAATAGGCTGCGGCTAAAATAACAAATTGAGTATCTTCGATTGTAGCAGTTTTTAATGTATCTCGTTGAGCAATCTCAAAATAGTCTGGTTTTAGGCCTGCTTGCTCTAAACTTTGTTTAGCTAAGCTTTCAAGTTTTACGAAGTCTTTTTCGCCACTTTTAAGTTGCTCAGCGCACGTATTAAGCGCTTTAAATAATACGGTTGCAGTCGCTTTTTGATCATCAGATAAGTAACCATTACGTGAGCTCATAGCAAGGCCAGAAACTTCTCGCATTGTAGGTACACCAATAACTTCAACCGGAATTGATAAGTCGCGTGCCATGGTTTTAATTACTTGTAGTTGCTGAAAATCTTTTTCACCAAAGCAGGCGTAATCTGGTTGAACTAAGTTAAATAACTTAGTTACGATTGTTGCAACGCCTCTAAAGTGACCTGGACGTGAGCCACCGCAATAGCCTAATGAAATGTCAGGTACATCTACAAAGCTTTGTGCACCTAGTCCGTTAGGATAGATTGTTTCTACGCTTGGGGTAAATACAATATCAGTGCCTAGTTCAGCAAGGCCTTGTTTGTCTTCGTTTAGCGTACGAGGATAGTTATCTAAATCTTCGTTAGCGCCAAATTGCATTGGGTTTACAAAAATACTTACAACGACTTTGTCGGCCAAGTTTTTTGCTTTTTCTACTAGCGAAAAATGCCCACGGTGCAAGTTGCCCATTGTTGGCACAAGCGCCACGCTAAGACCTGCTTGGCGCCATGCTTTAATTTGACTACGTAACGATCTGATTTCAGTTATTGATTGCATTATTTAAACTCATGTTCAGCGCTTGGAAATGCGCCACTTTTAACATCTGTACAATACTTTTGAACGGCAGCAGGCATATTGCCTGTTTCGAGCAAAAAGTTTTTAGAAAATTTAGGAATGTAACCTGCCGAAATACCAACCAAGTCATGCATTACCAGTATTTGGCCGTCAGTTAAGCTGCCAGCACCAATACCAATAGTTGGGATACTTAGAGCGTCTGTAATGCGTTTTGCCAGGGCACTTGGAATACACTCAAGTACTAATAATTGCGCGCCAGCAGCTTCAAGTGCTTTCGCATCATCAATCATTTTTTGTGCTTTATCTTCTTCGCGACCTTGTATTTTAAAGCCACCAAATACATGAACTGACTGTGGTGTAAGGCCTAAATGCCCGCAAACTGGGATACCTTGTTGAGTGAGTGCTTTAATGCTCTCGTAAAGCCACTCTCCGCCTTCAAGTTTAATCATGTTTGCGCCAGCGCGCATAAGCTCAGCTGCATTTTTACAGGTATCACTAACGCTTGAGTAGGTCATAAAAGGTAAGTCAGCAATTACAAATAATTCGCGGCTACCAGCGCGTACACAGCGGGTATGATATGCAATATCTTGATTTGTTACGCCAAGGGTGTCATCGCCGCCTTGTAGTACCATGCCCAATGAGTCGCCCACTAAAATAACTTCAACGCCGTTATCATGAAATAACTTTGCAAAACTAGCGTCGTAGGCTGTTAATGCAGTAATTTTGTTATTTTCTGCTTTCATTTTATTTAAAGTAGAAACGGTTATTTTAGACATAATATCCTCGCAGGCAAAAGCCTAGGTTAATTACAGAGGTAATTGTTGTAAGTCGTTGAGCGGTAAGTTATTTGCAATGGTTTTTAATGCAATGCCGCTAGGTAAAATAAGTTCAGGTGCAAGCTCTAATAGTGGGTAAACCACAAACTCGCGATCACTCAAACCATAATGAGGCACGGTTAAGCGCGCCGTATTTATAATTTGATCATCAAATAATAGGGTATCGATATCAAGTGTGCGTGGACCCCAACGCTCAGCTTTTCTTACTCGACCATGCTCAAGCTCAATACTTTGTGTTAAATCAAGTAATTGCTCTGGATCAAGGGTCGTTTTAATACAGGCTACGGCATTGATATAGTCTGGTTGATCTTGTGGGCCCATAGGCTTACTTGCATAGTAATGCGATACGTTTACAAATTCACAATTAGGCAGCTTTTTAAGCGCAATTATCGCGTTATCAAGCTGCTCTTTTGGTGAGTTTAGGTTGGCACCTAAACCCAAATAAACACAATGCATGTTATTACTCAGTTGGCTTTTTAGTAGGACGACGGCGCTTTCGCGGCTTAGGACCACCTTGATGGCCTAAGCTTTTAACCATCTCTTTTTGGCCGTTTATATCTTTACTTAAGTATTGTGTCCACCACTGAGCAAGCTCTGTATGCTGAGTTTCGCCTGCATCTACGCGTAATAATAAAAAGTCGTAAGCGGCTTTAAAGCGAGGCTGTTGCGTTAGCCTGTATGCACGTTGGCCAGCACGTTTATCTAAGCGGTGCTGAATATGCCAAATATCGCGAGCACCTAAAGTAAAGCGCTTAGGAACAGCTATATGCTGTGAATTATCGCTTAGTACTTTATTCATTGCTTGTGCGAAAGCATCGTATTCAGATAATTGCTCTTGGCTTTGAATTTTTTTAGTGCGCTCAAGCAGTGGGAACCAAAGTAGGGCTGCAAAAATAAACGCCGGTGTTACTTTTTTATCGGCATTAATACGCTTGTCGGTATTTTGAAACATTTGCTGAATAAGCGTGTGCTCTAAGCCACTTGGGTTTTTATCTAAAATTTTATCAAGTTCAGGAAAAAGTGAGCGGAATAAGCCGTATTTACGCAGCATTAAAAAGTTAGCTTCGGCCTTGCCGTTTAAAAACAGTTTAAGAATTTCTTCAAATAAACGAGCTGGCGGAATGTTATCAAGCAAGCTTGCAAGCTCGCTAATTGGCTTTTCACTTTTAGGCGCAATGCTCATATCAAGCTTAGTGGCAAAACGTACTGCACGTAACATACGAACAGGGTCTTCGCGGTAACGCGTTTCAGGATCGCCAATAAGCTCGATTTGTTTAGCTTTAATTGCCGCTAAGCCGTTGGCGTAATCGTGAATACTAAAATCTTTAATTGAGTAATAAAGTGCGTTGATTGAAAAGTCGCGGCGCTCTGCATCTTCTTCAATACTGCCAAATACGTTATCACGTAGTAGTTGACCTTCATTGCTTGATTGGCTTATTTGATTTTTGTCTTCTTGCGCTTCGTGGTGGCCACGCATTGTTGCCACTTCGATAATTTCACGGCCAAATACAATGTGTGCTAGACGAAAGCGACGACCTATCAGGCGACAGTTTCTAAATAGTTTTTTTACCTGATCTGGAGTTGCATTAGTAACTACGTCAAAATCTTTTGGCTGTTGGCCTAACAATATATCGCGAATACAACCACCAACAAGGTAGGCATCGTAGCCACCGTCTTTTAAGCGGTATAATACTTTGATTGCATTTGGGCTAAATTGTTTGCGAGAAATACCATGCTCACCACGAGTGACAACAATAGGTTCACTGCTTACAGAAGCGCTTTGTGCACTTGTATTCGGGCCGATTATTTGTCGACAAAATTGAAAAAGCTTGGAAATAATAGTCTGTCTCCTAGAAGGTGTGATTGACTCTGCATCGCAATCAAAAGTTACAGCAAATAGGGCGGTTATAACCCAGTACAAGCTGTTTGACGTAATTAGCATATATTTAGGCGGCTATCATATACCAGCAGGGTTTAAAAATTAAGTTGATGTGTTGAAATTAAGCCGTTTTTAGCTATTTTATTTACTTAAATGTGTAAATTGGACTTTCTGGCTATGTGGATGTTGAGAAATTTGTATTTCGGATACTTGGGGGACCTGTTTTAAGCTAAAGTTTTTAATTCCCCAATCGATTAATTGTTCTATATTTAAGTCGCTTAAATCAGCTATAACAGGTAGCCCTAAAAATTCAAAAGCGCTAAGTAAAGCAGGCTTTGGATTTTGTTTACAAATGGCGGGGGCATAATTTTGTTTAGATAGTTTAAAACCGGGTTTGGCAACCGCTAAAGGTAAATGAGCAAATTCAGGTACGGGGCTGTCGAGTTGTTTAAACAAACTAATTTGCCGAGCTGTTGGTTCAATTAAATCTGCGCCTCTTACGATTCGATTTATCCTTTGATCGATATCATCGACGACCACAACAAGTTGATATGCAAATAAACCGTCACTGCGTTTAATTAAGTAATCTTCGTGGGATAATGCACTATTTACAGATATATCACCTTGAATTAAATCACTAAATTGGGTCGTTGGATGTTGCTGAACTAAACGAAGTGCGCCGGATTGAGTATGATGATTAAGTGCTTTGCAATGCCCCTGATAAATACCGCCAATAGCTTTTATTTGCTTGCGAGTACAGGTGCAGCCATAAACAAGGTTTTGCTCTAAAAGTGAGTGGGTAATATCTTGATATAAAGACAGACGCTGCGTTTGATATACAACAGGTTCATCCCAGTAAAGGGCGTAGGCTTGTAAGGTATTTAGAATATCGGAGTCGGCGTTTTTAACCACGCGCGTAGTGTCAATGTCTTCTATACGAACTAACCATTTTCCTTGATTAGCTTTTGCATCTAGATAACTACCCACAGCCGCTACAAGTGAGCCAAAATGTAATGGCCCAGAAGGAGACGGTGCAAAACGACCGCGATATTTACGCATAGGCGCAGTAACGGCTGTAGGAGACATAACTAACTAATAAGTTTTAATTAGCCGCGTCCAGATTGCTTTTCTTTGATTTCTGCAAGTGTTTTACAGTCTACGCATAAATCGGCAGTAGGACGTGCTTCTAAGCGACGTATGCCAATTTCGATGCCACAAGACTCACAAAAGCCAAAATCATCTTCTTTAATCAAATTAATTGTTTTTTCAATTTTTTTGATTAATTTACGTTCGCGGTCACGAGTACGAAGTTCTAAAGAGAATTCTTCTTCTTGTGCAGCGCGGTCAACTGGGTCAGGAAAGTTAGCAGCTTCGTCTTGCATGTGCGATTTAGTACGATCAACTTCGTTACGTAAATCGTTACGCCAAGTCTCTAAAATTGCTCTAAAATGAGCACGTTGTGCATCATTCATGTACTCTTCGCCTGGTTTTTCTTGGTATGGTTCTAAACCGGCTTGAGCCAATAAACCATGTTTCTTTTGGTCTGGCATAACTCTCTCCTAAATCCTTAATTTAATGCCTCAGCATTAGCCGGCGGTATAAATAACAGAATCTTATATCCTAGGCAAATTTATTTTTAATTAATCGAATTAGCTTCAACCATGCTTACTGAGTAAAAAGTGTATTAATAGTTTATTTACACTTTTAATTAATTCACATATTCGCTTTCTAAAACTTGCCTTGTTATATGGGCAAAAGCTTTAAAAACAAGTTAATTTTTATAATTCACTTTTTACCACTTTCTATAATTAGGGTGCTTTGTAAATTACGCTTAGTTCAATCCCTTGGTTTATTACACTATTCTATAAATGCTATTCTTTTATGAAGTAAGACTCCATTAGCTGAAATTTTGGCTTTGTATGCTAATACTTCAACACCGGCTATTATTGCTTGGTTTAATAACGTGGCGTATTTTTTATCAATATGCGCAGCTGCACTTACGGTATTTATTCCTTCATGTAAAACAGCGAACAGTAATACTGCTCGGTGGCCTTGTTCGATCATTTCTATTAGTTCGCGGATATGTTTTTGTCCACGCAGTGTTTGCGCATCAGGAAAGTAGCCTTGCCCGCTTTGTGGTGCATCTTCGCTTAATAATGTGACTGACTTAACTTCTACATAGCAATTGGGCTTATTTTCGTCTGTGAGTAAAAAGTCGATACGACTGTTTTCGCTGCCGTACTTAACTTCGCTTTGCAATTGACTGTAGTCGAGTAGCTCGCTTATGACATTATTGTTTATTGCTTCTTCTACTACTTTATTAGCCACCGCTGTATTTACACAAATAAGCTGCGATAAGTTATTTTGCGTAAGCTCTAATGAATGCGGGTATTTTCGTTTTGCGTTATCGCTTGTTGAATAAAAAGCAGTAAAGCCTGGCTCAGCGCATCCCGTCATTTTACCTGTATTTGCACAATGTGCGGTAAATTCGCTGCCATCACTTAATTGTAAATCAGCTAAAAAGCGTTTGTAGCGCTTTAATAATATGGCTGGTTGCAGCGCTGGCGTGTACTTCATAATAACTTCCAAAGCGTAAACACTGCTCAGCAGTGTGATTTATGTTATTTATCTCAAGCTGTTGGGAACTTAAGCGCTCTATAGTAAACTCGGTGGCACATTTAAGTGCAAGGGAATTCTAACATGAGTGAAAAATTTGTTGTTCAACTAAGCGAACAAGCAGCAGCGAGTCATTGGGGCGATAATGCGTCATTGTCTTTTAACGAGCGCGGTGCAACTGTTCATTTATCAGAGCAAGACACATTAAAAAATGTTCAAAAAGCAGGCCGTACTATTGCAAGCCAAGGCGTTAAAAATGTTGAATTAGCAGGTGATACTTGGTGTACAGAAAGCCAGTGGGCTTTTTACCAAGGCTTTGTAACACCAAAATCATTAAACGGTGTTGAGTTTGTTGATAACGCACAATCAGATATTAAAGAACTTGCTCACTTAAAAACGTCAGCAATTTGGGCACGTGAAATGGTTAACGGTACTGCCGATGACATTTACCCAGAAAGCCTAGCTGAAAAAGCAGCTGAGTTTATTCAATCATTAGCGCCTGAACACGTAAGTTACCAAATTATTAAAGGTGATGCGTTACTAGAACAACAGTGGATTGGTATTCATGCAGTTGGTCGCGGTAGTGTTCGCCCACCAGTATTGCTTGAGCTTGATTACAACCCAACAGGCGACGAAAATGCACCAGTAAGTGCTGCGCTTGTTGGTAAAGGTATTACGTTTGACTCAGGTGGTTACTCAATTAAATCAAGCGAAGGTATGCTTGGTATGAAGTGCGACATGGGCGGCGCTGCAACAGTAACAGCAGGTTTAGCATTGGCTATTAACCGTGGTATTGAAAAACGTATTAAGCTGTTTTTATGTTGTGCTGAGAACTTAATTTCGGGTCATGCATACAAATTAGGTGACATTCTTACTTACAAAAATGGCACAACAGTTGAAATTGTAAACACGGATGCTGAAGGTCGCTTAGTACTTGCTGATGGCTTAATGGCAGCAGGAGAGACTGGCGCTCCACTTATCATTGATGCAGCAACACTAACTGGAGCAGCGCTTGTTGCTGTTGGCCAAGAGTACAATGCATTATTTGCACTTGATAAAGAACTTGCACGTGAAGTTGAAAGTTTTGCATCTCAAGAAATGGAAGCTGCTTGGCCACTTCCTCTTGAAAAATGGCATCAACAAAACTGCCCATCTCCTTATGCTGATACAGCAAATAGCCGTGCACAAAAGGGTGGCGGTTACGGTGGTGCATCGAATGCTGCAGGCTTTTTATCACGCTTTGTGCCAAACGATGGCAAAGGCTGGGTGCACATAGACTTAGCTGCTGCTTTTAACATGGGCAGTACAAGCCAATGGGCAGCGGGCGCAACAACTCAAGGTATGCGTACGGTTGCTCGTACCCTACAAGAAAAAGCATAATATTTACTAAATTATGCTTTTTACACTAAAAATAGGCACCTTTGGGTGCCTATTTTTTAATTTACAGGCAAGCAATTTTATTTCATTTGCGGTAAAATCCGTCGCCAATACCTGTTTGAGTTTAATTTTTGCTTAACTCTAAGCTGCGCTCAAATCTTATATCCACCACTGGGGTTTCTAATTATGTCAGATAAGTGCTACATCACAGCTCAACAGCTGCTTGAAGATTCGTTCCGCGTAGCGGCACAAGTATACCAAGATGGCTTTCGTCCTGATTTTATTATTGGTATTTGGCGAGGTGGTGCACCGATCGGTATTGCTGTTCAAGAATATTACGATTATAAAGGCATTGAGACTGACCACATTGCAGTGCGTACATCGTCTTATTACGGTATTGGTAAACAATCTAAAGAAATTAAAGTCCACGGTTTGCATTACATTGTTGAGAACGCAAATGCAGGCGACTCATTATTAATTGTTGATGATGTATTTGACTCTGGTCGTAGTATTGTTGCATTAAAAGAAAAGCTTTCAGAGCTTATGCGCTTAAACTTGCCACGTGATATTCGTATTGCATGTCCGTACTACAAGCCAAAAAACTCAAAAGTAGACACTGTTCCAGATTATTATATTCATGAGTCTGAAGAGTGGTTAGTGTTCCCGCATGAACTATCGGGTTTAACACCGGATGAAATTATTGCAGGTAAATCTGATCTTGTGAAAATTCATGACATTTTGCTAGAGAAGTAATCAGTAATTTGTATAAATAAAAAAAGGCCGTTAAGGCCTTTTTTTATGGGTAAATTTTAAATAACTTAAAGTTGAGCAAAGCTATCTACGTATTCACTTAGCTTTGGTATATCGACTGCTTGTAAGCCATCGTTACTTCTAAGTACCAAGCCTTTTTCGACAAGTTCTGTAACAACACGTCTGTAAGCTCGCTCAGTGGTAGCAAAGCGTTCGGCTTCAGCATTTACAGTTGGATAGGCTCTAAGTAGCGTAGGGTTGTTGTTCTCGGCCCTTAGTAAGCAATCTTTGGCTATGTTGTAGCTCAATGGTAGTAGTAGCTTATCTAAATTGATTTTTTGGTTTTCCTGAAATTTAGCCGCAATAGTTTGTGCGGTGTATAAACTCAGTTCTGGTTTTTCAAGCAGCAGAGCACGCCAATGTCTTAATTCAATAAGATTATAAGTTACATCGCTAAAGCACGTTACCGTATAAATACACGGATTATTATTTAGCGCTTCTATTTCACCAATAAGGGTGTTGTTACAATCCAATTGTCCTAACAGCAGGCGTCGTCCATTACCTACGTCGTAACTAAACGACACAGTGCCACTGCGTACAAGCACAAGCTTGCTTAAAGGCTGATCTTGATGGATCAGAACTTCTTTTTTTGATTGTTGATAGCTACTACCGGCAAAGGTTAAAAGCTGATCAACAAGGTAACTAGAAAAATGGTATTGAAACATCAATGTGCTCTTCGGACATTTGTCCTATTTATTACATCTTAATGACGTTAGCATTAAGACACTAAGAATTTACGCTAACTTGCTACTAATATTATTAGCTTTGCTAATAATATTATTTTACCTTCATTTCCCGTGTAATGATTTAAGTATTTGCTGGTGTTTTCCGGCAAACTTTTTCAGGTTTTTAAGCAAGTTAGCTTTTTTATTTTGTTGTAACTTTGCAATACTTATAAGTGCCATAAGTTAGCAGTACATGTAATGCTAACCTAAAGGCTAGGAGAGAACAATTGAGTTGGGAATATTTAGGCTATATTGCAACAGCTTTATTGGTTGCATCGTTAACAATGACAGATGTAGTAAAACTGCGTTGGTACAACATGTTTGGTTGTATTGTATTTACTGCATACGGTGTTGCCATTGGCGCAGTGCCTGTTATTTTTACCAACGGCTTATTGTCGCTTGTAAATTTATATCACATTATAAAAATATATCGCCAACCTAAAGTTGAAGACGCTAAAAGCTAAAATAAGTTATCTGCACAAAGTAAGTTAATGGTTTTAATTAAAATCAAAAACTTCAGCTTTTGTGCAGTCCAGCTTGAAGCGTATATAGATAATCTCATATCACTCTACATAACTTACCTCTGAACCATGCTGTATTCTCCTACTTAAAAGATGATTTCATTAGGTTTTAATACGCCGAACGTTAGCTAAATTCTGTTCGCGGATAACAAATATATAAATAAGCGCTTCTAAAAATTCCATTAAAAAATCCGATAGCAGTATACTGCTATCGGATTTTTATCTGTTATACCAACCTGCTTATATGTGGGTCTATTTAATGCTTCAAAGCGTTTAAATATTTATGTAGGTTGTGGTATTTACGCTTTTTCTAAATCTTCAACGTCACCTAAGCCAGCAGTTAGTTCTTCAAGTAATTGCTTTATTTCCTCAGAAGCTAAAATAAAGTCAGCATCAAGTTTTAAAGCCATATCTTCTTTAGGAATATCTGCGTTCTCTTCTTTTAGAGTTTCAGAGTAGCTTAAACGCTTGATAGAGCCATCGTTTTGCAGCATAAACTTAAGGCGTTCTTGCCAATCAAGTGCCAGTTTAGTTACGCGTTTACCACTTTCTAAGTGCGATTTAACCTCATCACATGCCAGATCATGGCCTTTTAGTTTTACTTGTGCACCGCTGTCGTCAGCTTCTTCAAGCTCAGCGTCAGAGCCAATTGCAAAGCCTTCTGGTGTACTAAAGTTAGTTAACCAATCAGTTAAGAATACATCTAGGTCGTAGTTAGCAAACGCAGGTACAACTGGGAGCGTTCCTAACGATTTACGAAGTAGTGCCAGTAGCTCTTCAGCTTTATTAAAGCTGCCACTATTTACAACCACCCAGCCATTTTCTTGGTCAATAAAGGCAAATTGTAAGCTCGACTTTTTAAATGCCTGGGGTAGAAGAGTATGAAGAATGTTTTCTTTTAATTCGTCTTTTTCTTTCTTTTTAACAGGGCGGTTTTCTTCGGCTTCTATCTGATCAATCTTCTCAGTAACTAGTTCGTTAATAACAGAAGCTGGGAGTACTTTTTCTTCACGTTTAGCGCAAACTAAAATACTTTTTTGAGAAAAATGCGATAGTGTTTCGCCATGCTTTCCAAACGCTTTTGTCCAACCAAATGTTGCAAGCTCTTGACCAGTACATGGGCGAAATAAATCTTGCTCTAATGCTTTATCAAAATCTTCTTGAGTGTATGAAACGTCTTGCTTAAAGCGGTAACAAATAAGGTTACTAAACCACATAGGGGAATTGATCCATTTGAAAAATTTGTCCAATCATAGCAATAAAAACAGCATCTCGAAATGACTGATTTGTTACTAGGGCGTGTTGAACTTTATGGATTGAAATTTGTTCAATCTAAGGAAGATTAAATCGCGGCGCGAGGTTTGTAACCTAGTGGGCTAAGTAAAAACCAAACATGTTGCTGCAAATTCAACCACCAAAGATCAACACGCCCTAATAATTTAACGTATGAACTTTTTTTATTCATATTTTTCAAAAATAGGCATTGGCTTAGCCATGTTCTTTGGAAATTGAATATAGTAACGCAGACCTTTGCCAGGTTCACTCGTTGCATCAATAGATCCGCTAAGAGTTTGTTTAACTAAATTAAACATTATATGGGTACCTAATCCGCTTCCGCCCTCATCGCGTTTAGTCGTAAAGAATGGGTCAAACAATTTTTTCAATTGCTCACTGGTAACTCCGTTACCGTCATCTTTGTAATCAATCGTTAAGTTAGTGTCATCTGCGCTTATTTTGATATCCATCACACCGTTGCTTTTACCTTCAAAGCCATGAATGAGTGAATTCATAATTAAGTTAGTAAAAATTTGGCTGATGGCGCCTGCAGGTAAATTTAAAACTAAATCATCAGGGCATTCTAATTTTATTGTATGGGATGTCTTTTTTAGTTTTGGATGCAGTGAGCGTATTACTTCGTTAGTGTAATCTTTAAAGTTAATAGTTCTTACTGCTTCACTGGCCTGATCGACCGCTATTTGCTTAAAGCTAGCAATAAGCTCTGAGGCTCTATCTAAGTTAGTGGTTAACAAACTTGTACTTTGTTTTGCTTCGTTAATAAATTCTTCTAGTGCTTTTGGTGAAAGTGTTTTTTCACTATAAGCACTTTCGAGTTTATTTAAGCGTTCTTGCAAAAACGATATTGCCGTTACACCTATCCCAATAGGGGTGTTAATATCATGCGTAATACCCGCCACAAGTCCGCCTAGTGCTGCCATCTTCTCTGTGCCTAATAAACGTTCCTGTGCAAGGCTTAATTCTTCTATATAACGTTGGGATTCAGTTTGTTTTGAAATTAGCTCTTGCTCTGTGCTGCGGCGCAAGTCTATTTCTTCAGTGAGCACAATTTTTTGCTTTTCAAGTTCGTATTTTTGCTGTTGTAATTCCATCATTGCTTGGCTTAAGTTTGATGTTTTACGGGCTACGTCTTGCTCAAGTTGTATGTTGTGATGATCGAGCTTTTCGTTACTAATAATGAGTTCTTTTTGGGTGTGCTCAAGCTCTTTTCTGTACTGAACCACTTTATCTATTAGTTTGTTAAACGACTGCTCCATTACTTTTAGTTCGTTATGCTCCTCTGTTTCTATTTCGATGTGTTGTCCTTCTAGCTCATCTAATTCTAGGTTTTCTAGTTGCTCAGTAAGCTCAGCTAAGGGATCTGTAAGAAGCTTTCTAAATGCCATTAAAAATAAAATGATTAAAAAGGTAGTTTTAATCATCGCATTACCAATCAAAAAGTAGATTGATACCATAATTCGGCTTAAAACAACTTCTCGGCTAGAAAATAAGGTAACGTCACCCACTTGGGTAGCACGGCCAGAAAATTCAAAAATAAGTGGAAAGGTGTAACCAAACAGACCGGATTTCGCGTCTTCTAAAATTGCTTCTTCTTGTACTAACTGTTGGTTATATAGCTTATGTATGTCGAGCGAGCGCCCTAATTGTGAAATAATTTCGCCGCTGTCGTCTCGAACAATAATCCCTTCAATCATGGGAATGGCGAGTAAACCTTCTGCTGTTGTAATTGTTTGCTTGGTATTAAGCTCCCAAATTGCACGTGTTAAGCTACGACTAAAGGTTTTTTGTAATGTACTTAATTCATCACGTATATAGTCTTTAGTATTGAGATATTCAGCAAGCACCTGTCCGCAAGTCACTACGAAGGTAAGCAAAAAATAAACGGATAAAACGCTTGTTAGTAGCTTCTTAGAAAGGCTTTTTTGTAACATGAGTGACTTGTTCATCCTTTGTTATTTTTGTAACGTTACTATTGTAATTTAAAAGTTAGTCAATAAACCTCTAAAAATAAATAAAAAAGTTAAAATTTAATAAGATAAATCTAATTAAATAGGTATGTAGTATTAATGTAATTAAATTCAGCTATGAATTAGTAAATTTGTTAGACGTTAAGTTTTGTAAGTTTGATTAGAATTTAGTTTCGTTAATCATATTTAAATGAATTAATTCTATATTTATCATTGCATTGAATTATTAATGCGCTAAGTATTTAGATGCGTGTTAAAGTGTCTTGAGTGCAAAGGAAGATGGTCTTTTAATAACTTTGATGGTTGTGTAGTAGTAAACATGATGAAATTTTCGATATTAGTCTGTGATGATTCTGCTGTTGCTCGTAAACAAGTCGTGCGGTGTTTAAATGAGTGTATAGATGCAGATATACAACAAGCTATAAATGGAGCAAACGCCCTCGATCTTTTAAGAGCACAAAACTTTGATTTACTGTGCCTAGACCTCACCATGCCAGAGGTTGATGGTATACAAGTACTTGAAACTATAAAAATAGAAAAAATAGAGTGCTTTGTGTTGGTTATTTCTGCTGATATACAGGAGAAAATGAAGCAACGAGTCGCCCAACTTGGCGCAATTGATTTTATTGATAAACCTATTAACAAATCAAGCTTAAATAAAATATTGCATAAATTTGGCATTCATTAGGTTTTTTCATGTTAAAAAAGGCTGTTTTATCTTTTAATTTAGGGTTGACAGCATAGCCTTTGTTAAGGCAGTCTTAACATATGAAAACAATTAATCGCGTACTGACCATTATTATTACAACCATCATTCTTACTGGATAGTGGCATAGGTCGGTGCAACAAATTTAAAGGCCTGTGTTCACTTAGAACACAGGCCTTTTTTCGTTTTATGGGATGAGGAACATAAACAATGCGAGTTTTAAAATTTGGTGGGTCTTCACTTGCCGATTATGCATGCTTACAACAGGTAGCTCAGTTAGTTAAAGCACAGTTAAAAGATGAAATGTTATTGGTGCTTTCTGCTCCAGGTGGAATGACCGATTCGCTAGTTGCACTCGCAAGTGCCGCAGAGCAAGGCTTAGATTTTTCGCAGCAATGGCAAGCATTAGCGAGTCGCTGTGAAGGCCTAAAAGCTGACGTTGAAAAAAGTGGCGTAGTAGTTACAATCTGGCCAGATCTAAGGGAACTTAAAAATAAACTAGATGGCGTGTCGCTTATACAGTGTTGCCCTGATCAAGTTCGCGCATTTGTAATTAGCTTTGGAGAGCGCGTTAGCGTTTCTTTAATGCAGGCTTTATTGAACTCGCACGATGCAAGATACTTAGAAGCAACAAGCTGTATCGCCTCAACTGGTGGTTATATCGACGCCGAGGCTGATTTAGTAACAAGTAAAGCGCGCTTTCAAGCTGTGCTTAAAGAAAATCCTGCAACTATTTATATCATGCCTGGTTTTACTGCGAGTAATGACAAGGGCGAGCTTACAACGCTTGGTCGTAATGGCTCAGACTACTCAGCAGCAATTGCAGCAGCATGTTTAGAAGCTGAGATTTGTCAAATTTGGACAGACGTTGATGGCGTATACAGTGCTGATCCTCGTTATATTAAAAAAGCCACTAAAGTAGATTTTTTATCTTATAAAGAAGCGATGGAGCTTTCTTACTTTGGTGCAAAAGTACTTCACCCAAAAACAATTTTACCGTGTGCTAAAGCAGGCGTGCCATGTGAAATTAAAAATACGCATAACCCAGACGCACAAGGCTCATTAATTGGTAACGATTATTCATCTGATGAGCCCGTAAAAGCGCTTTCTAGCTTACAAGACCTTGCAATGTTAACTGTTTCAGGCCCAGGCATGAAAGGTAAAGTAGGCATGGCGTCTAAGGTATTTAACGCGCTTGCTCATGATAACGTATCAATTGTATTGATCACGCAATCATCATGTGAATTTAGCATTAGTTTTTGTGTGCACGAAACAGACCTAGCACTTGCACTCGATGCGCTACAAACTGCATTTGAGCTTGAATTACAAGCAGGACTTATTGAGCCTGTACAAGTACAGCGTAATTTAGCCATTGTTACTTTAGTGGGCGACAACATGCGCGCACACCGTGGCTTAGCGGCTAAGTTTTTTGCATCGCTTGCACAAGCGCAAGTAAATATTGTGGCAATTGCACAGGATTCTACAGAAAGTGCTATTTCTGCGGTAATTGATGGTGAGTTATGTAATGACGCTGTAAAAATATGCCATGAAAACTTTTTCACGCATGTGCCGTCAATTGATGTGTTTTTACTAGGTTGTGGCTTAGTAGGGCAAGAGCTTATTAATCAGCTTGAACGTCAGCAAGCTTGGCTTGAAAAGCGTAATATTAAACTTAACTTGTATGGTGTTGCTAACTCTCGTCAATTACACCTTGATAACGAAGGCATCGCTTTTAGTGATTGGCAGCAAAAATTGGCCTTATCTGAGCAAGCATTTGATTTAAAATTAGTAGAGCAATTTGTTAAGCAAAACCACTTAGTGAATCCGGTATTAGTAGATTGTACATCTTCAGATGCACTTGCTGCGCAGTATGTAGACTTTTTAAATGCAGGCTTTCATGTGGTTGCAGCTAATAAAAAAGCGACAACAAGCTCATACACGTATTACCAAGATTTAATAGCTGCTACGCAAAAGAATAATCGTAAATTTTTATACGAAACTAACGTTGGTGCAGGCTTACCAGTAATCGATAACTTGCAGTCATTATTTGGTGCCGGTGATGAGTTACTAGAGTTTAGCGGTATTTTATCAGGCTCACTTTCGTATATGTTTGGCGCACTTCAAGATGGTTTATCACTTTCTGAGGCAACTATTAAAGCCAAAGAAAGCGGTTTTACTGAGCCAGATCCTCGTGATGATTTATCGGGTACCGATGTAGCACGTAAGTTACTGATCATTGCTCGCGAAGCCGGTATGAAATTGGAGCTAAGCGATATTGAAGTTGAGTCAGTATTACCACAAGGTTTTGCACAAGGTGATAGCGTTGATGAGTTTATGGCAAAACTACCAAGCCTAGATGCTGATTTTAATGACCGCATTCAAAGTGCTGCGAGCGAAGGTAAGGTACTTCGTTATGTAGGTACAATTAAAGGAGGTCACTGTAAAGTAGGTATTGAGGCTGTTGATGAAAAACATGCGCTTAATGTAATTCGCGATGGCGAAAACGCGCTTGCTATTTTAAGTCAATACTACCAGCCACGTCCGTTTGTTATTCGTGGTTATGGTGCAGGCTCTGAAGTAACAGCAGCGGGTGTATTTGCTGATATTTTAAAAACACTATCGCGCTAGGAGCTCGTTATGATTGAAGTATATGCTCCGGCGTCTATTGGTAATTTTGCAGTAGGTTTTGATGCACTTGGCGCAGCGCTTGCGCCAATTGATGGTAGTTTATTAGGCGATGTAGCCGTTGTAAGTGCAGCACCAAGTGACGAATTTATTTGTACTGGCGACTACGCTCACAAGTTACCAAGTGATGCGAATGAAAACTTAGCGTACCAGTGTTTAGTACATTTTAGAGCGCATGTTGCGCCTGATATGCCAAGCGTAAAGCTCGAGCTTAAAAAGAATTTACCAATTGGATCTGGACTTGGTTCTAGTGCATGCTCGGTCGTGGCTACCTTTGCTGCCCTTGATAAGTTTGCACAAACTAACTTAAGTCAGGTTGAGCTTATTGAGCTTATGGCTGACTTTGAAGCTGTAGTGAGCGGTGGTCGTCATTACGACAACATCACGCCATGCTATTTAGGTGGTTTGCAATTAACAGGTGATTTAATCCCTGATAAATCGATTGCACTTCCTGTTGATGAAAATTGGTACTACGTTGCTGCGTTCCCTGGTTTTTCACTCAACACTGCAAAAGCGCGCTCGGTTTTACCAAAAGAGTTGAGCATGCATGCAAGTGTTGAGTTTGCACAGCGTTTATCGGCATTTAGTAGCTTACTGTTGACTAATCGTTTTGACGATGCACTTAGCATAATGAAAGATGAAATAGCAGAACCTTACCGCGCACCGCTTATTAAAGGTTTTAGTGAAGCCAAAGCAAGCTTACCAGCGTTGGGCGCTGAAATAGTGAGTATTTCGGGCGCAGGACCAACGTTATTTACTGTGTGTAAAACACTGGAATCTGCACAGCAATGCGCGCAGTGGTTAGAGGCAAATTACATTAACGAGCAAGGCTTTTGCCACATTTGTAAATTAGATAACGACGGCACGCGTCAATTAACAGTTTTATAGGATAGGTAGTCATGCAATTACATAATTTAAAAGATAGCTCACAAAAAGTGTCGTTCGTTGAAGCCGTAAAAACAGGTTTAGGTCGTAATCAAGGTGTGTTTTTCCCTGAATCCCTTGCCCCACTGTCTGATGTTGATACATTGCTTGATATGGACTTTGTTACACGCAGTGGCAAAATATTATCTCACCTAATTGGTGATGAGCTGCCAAGCGACACTGTGGCACAAATGGTTAAAAATGCATTTAACTTTCCAGTTAAGCTGGTAGAAGTTGAAGAGAATACATACTGCTTAGAGTTGTTTCATGGTCCTACGCTTGCGTTTAAAGACTTTGGTGGTCGCTTTATGGCTGAGTGTTTAGCGCAATTTAATAAAGATGAAAAAGTAACTATTTTAACCGCAACATCGGGCGATACTGGTGCAGCCGTTGCACATGCTTTTTATAACAAGCCGAATATCGATGTTGTCATCTTATATCCTAAAGGCAAAATTTCACTTGCTCAGCAAAAGCTATTTACTACGTTAGGTAACAATATTCATTGTTACGCAGTTGATGGCAGTTTTGATGATTGCCAAGAGTTGGTTAAAAATGCCTTTTTAGATGAAGAAGTTAAATCAACACTTGGGCTTAATTCTGCTAATTCAATTAATATTAGCCGTTTAGTTGCTCAGGTTTGTTATTACTTTGAGGCCATTGCACAACTACCAAAAGAAAAACGCGCAACAGCGCATATATCAGTGCCAAGTGGCAACTTTGGTAATGTATGTGCTGCAATGATTGGTGCGGTTATTGGCTTACCTGTAGGTAAATTAAGTGCAACAACCAACCAAAATGATACTGTGCCGCGCTTTATGCTTGATAAAACCTGGACGCCAAACGCAACACTTGAGTCGCTTTCAAATGCAATGGATGTAAGTAAGCCAAACAACTGGCCGCGTGTGCAAACAATGTTAGATAATAACTGGTTTAGCTACGATAACTTTTATTCAACTAGCGTAAACGAGGAAGACACGCAATTGGTGATGAAAAAAATTCAACAAACGGGTTATGTTGCAGAGCCCCACACTGCTATTGCGTACCAAGGTCTTGTTGAAAATCGAGCGCCTGGTGCTGCGGGTATCTTTTTAGCAACCGCTCATCCTGCTAAGTTTAAAGAAAGCGTAGAGGGTATTTTAAATATTGAATTAGGTATGCCAAAACCACTTAGCGACGCACTAGCAAAACCATGCCTAGCAAGCGATATAAAGGCCGATTACGACGCATTACGTACAGAAATACTTGCTAAACTTGGCTAAGTTAATTAATTCAAAAAGGCGGTTAAGCCGCCTTTTTTTATAACTTTAGGCTATTAAATCTAGTGAATTGCATTTACTAATTAAATGTAGGAAATAGCATTCATTTAAAATCGTTATGGTTTTATAAGAAAATATCATCTTAAAAAGTCTGTGAAATAGTTTCAATCCCTGTTTAAATATCCTCAACTTAAGAGCGTAGGCAAAGAGTCGTTTAAAGCGTACAATAAAGCCTCTAAAAAACACCATACACGTTGCCCTAGGAGACCCCAATGTTAGAACGTAGCATGAATATTTCGGATTTTGATCCAGAGTTATTTGACGCGATAAACAAAGAAACTGCTCGCCAAGAAGAGCACATTGAACTAATCGCTTCAGAAAACTACTGTAGCCCACGCGTACTAGAAGCGCAGGGTTCACAGCTTACAAATAAATACGCAGAAGGTTACCCTGGCAAACGTTATTATGGCGGTTGTGAGCACGTTGATGTTGTTGAGCAATTAGCAATTGACCGTGCTAACGAGTTATTTGGTTCTGACTACGCAAACGTACAACCACATGCTGGTTCGCAAGCTAATGCTGCTGTTTTTCTAGCGCTATTAGAAGCAGGCGACACTGTACTTGGTATGAGCTTAGCTCATGGTGGTCACTTAACTCACGGATCACACGTAAGCTTCTCTGGTAAGCTTTACAATGCAATTCAATACGGACTAGATGAAACAACGGGCGAAATTGATTACGCACAGGTTGAAGCACTAGCACTTGAGCATAAACCAAAAATGATTATTGGTGGTTTCTCAGCGTACTCAGGTATTGTTGATTGGGCTAAATTCCGTGAAATTGCTGACAAAGTAGGTGCTTACCTGTTTGTTGATATGGCTCACGTTGCAGGTTTAATTGCGGCAGGCGTTTACCCAAGCCCAGTTCCTCATGCACATGTTGTAACTACAACTACGCATAAAACACTTGCTGGTCCTCGTGGTGGTTTAATTATCTCTGCATGTGGCGACGAAGCAATCTATAAAAAGCTTAACAGCGCAGTTTTCCCTGGTGGCCAAGGTGGTCCTTTATGTCATGTTATTGCAGCAAAAGCCGTGGCATTTAAAGAAGCGCTTCAACCAGAATTTAAAGTATACCAAACACAAGTTGTTAAAAACGCAAAAGCAATGGTTGCTGTAATGCAAGAGCGCGGCTACAAAATCGTATCTGACAAAACTGAAAACCACTTATTCCTACTCGATTTAATCGATAAAGATATCACTGGTAAAGATGCAGATGCAGCCCTTGGTAACGCTAACATCACAGTTAACAAAAACTCAGTGCCAAACGATCCACGTTCTCCGTTTGTAACATCTGGTTTGCGTATTGGTTCTCCTGCAATCACTCGTCGTGGTTTCAAAGAAGAAGAATCAAAAGAGCTTGCTGGCTGGATTTGTGACGTACTAGATAACATCACTGATGAATCTGTACAGGCGCAAGTTAAAGAAAAAGTAAAAGCAATTTGTGCAAAATTACCTGTTTACGCTTAATTGCATAAGCAACAGTAATTAACAGCACAACAGTTAGGGAGCTGTTTATCTTTTGAGATTAAATTTGCGCTGTTTTTGAAGTGGCTCTAAAAGTAGTTTTTGCTTTGTGGCTGGGTTTTGACTCAGTTTATTCGATTATAAATCGCACAGTGCAATTAAATTGGCTCTAGATAAAACAAATTTAAATCCTGAAAGAGCAACAGACCTTAATTTTTGCTAAGATAAAAGACCGCTATTTAGCGGTCTTTTTTGTTTTAAAACGGAAGTAGCGAGCTATGCATTGTCCATTTTGTACCGCAAAAGATACTAAAGTTATTGACTCACGCCTTGTTGGTGGAGGCCATCAAGTTCGCAGGCGCCGTGAGTGCAACGACTGCCATGAGCGCTTTACTACATTTGAAGGCGCTGAACTGGTTATGCCTCGTGTTATTAAACAAGACGGCAGCCGCGAACCATTTAACGAAGATAAATTATTAAATGGCTTAAATCGCGCACTCGAAAAACGCCCAGTGAGCACAGAGCAAGTAGACGAAGTAGTGAATATAATAAAATCGCAGTTGCGTGCTACAGGCGAGCGAGAAATTTCAAGCCATTTGGTTGGTGAATGCATTATGGAAGCCCTCAAAAAGCTCGATAAAGTAGCGTATGTAAGATTTGCCTCTGTTTATCGCTCGTTTGAAGATATACGCGAATTTGGCGAAGAAATTGCCCGCTTAGGGGAGTAATACCAATTTTATTAAAAATATGATCATTCTATCGCATTAAATAGCGCACTCACTGCGTTAAAAATTATTCATATAGAACAACTATATGTCATAATTTTCGCCTTGTTATTGCGCTATTTTCTTAGCGCTATAATGGACCACTTATTTAACGCAATTGGTATAATAAATGCTTAACCAAATTACTTTTACTGAACATGATGAAATGTATATGGCACGCGCCATAGAACTTGCCAAAAAAGGTCGGTTTACTACCACACCTAACCCTAATGTTGGCTGTGTCTTAGTTAAAAATAATCAAATAATTGGCGAGGGTTTTCATCAATTAGCAGGTCAAGGCCATGCTGAAGTAAATGCACTGGCTGTCGCTGGAAAAAATGCACAAGGTGCAACGGCTTATGTAACGCTTGAACCGTGTAGTCATTATGGCCGTACGCCACCGTGCGCCGAAGGCTTAAAAGCTGCCGGTGTGGTAAAAGTAATTGCTGCTATGGTTGATACAAATCCACAAGTTGCTGGCAAAGGCCTTAAAATACTGAGCGACGCGGGTATTGACGTTGCTTACGGGTTACTCGAATCACAAGCTCGCGCACTTAACGTTGGCTTTTTTAAGCGTATGGAGCAAGGCTTACCTTATGTGATTTGCAAAATGGCAGCGAGTATTGATGGTAAAACGGCACTTAAAAATGGGCAAAGTAAGTGGATCACAAGTCCTGCTGCTCGACAAGACGTACAATTACACCGAGCGAAAAGCTGCGCTATTTTAACCGGTGCCGATACAGTGTTAGTAGACGATGCTAAACTTAATGTGCGACTAAGTGAGCTGCCTTGTACACTGCCTACTGATTTGCCGCTTCGCCAGCCCGTGCGTGTTATAATTGACTCTCAAAACCGTTTAACACCGGACCTTGCTTTATTTGAAATCCAAAGTGATGTAATAATATTTACGACTAAGGTTGATAAATCATTGCAATGGCCGCATTTTGTAAAGCATATTGAAGTCAGTGAAAGTAACGGTAAAGTTGATTTACAAGCCGTTTTAGAAAAACTTGGGCAGCTACAGTTTAATAATGTTTGGCTTGAAGCTGGCGCAACACTTGCTGGTAAAATGACAGAGCTTAATTTAGTTGACGAGTTTGTTTTTTATTTAGCGCCTAAACTAATGGGCCATGATGCAAAAAGTTTAGTTAATTTTCCTGAATTGACGAGTATGCAAAACACCGTTGATTTAACATTTAATGAATGTGCGCGCATTGGTGACGATTTACGTATCACCGCGTCAAAACTCATTAAAATCACTTAATAAAAAGAGTAGTGCTATGTTTACTGGGATAATAGAAGCCACAGGAAAAATTGCTTTATTACAAAAAAAACAAGGCGACTTAGCCATTCGTATCCAAAGTGCTGATCTTGATATGACAGACGTAAAGTTAGGTGACAGCATTGCAACTAATGGTGTTTGCTTAACTGTAGTTGATAAACATATTGATGGTTTTAGTGCGGATTTATCTAATGAGACGATTAGTTTGACCGGTTTTGCTCACTATGCTTTAGGACAAACGGTGAATCTTGAAAAAGCCATGCAACCTGTTTCTCGTTTAGGCGGTCATTTAGTATCTGGCCATGTTGATGGTATCGCAACAATTACAAGTATTACTGCAAACGCCAGAGCAACAGAATATTGGCTTACAACTGACGAAAATTTAATGAAATACATTCCGTACAAAGGTTCGGTATGTATTGATGGTATAAGCCTGACAGTAAACGCTGTAGAGGGCAATAAATTCAAATTAACAATTGTCCCACACACGAGTGAGCAAACCACAATTGCTCATTTTAAAGTAGGTACCCAAGTTAATTTAGAAGTCGATCAAATTGCACGTTATTTAGAGCGCCTTATAAAGGGTGCAGAGCAACCAACTGGCTCTGATATTTCGATGAGCTTACTCGCTAAAGCGGGTTTTATTAAATAACGAAACTGACAACTTACACGAGCAAATTTATGAATTTACACAGTGCGCAAGAAATCATCGACGATATTAAAGCCGGTAAAATGGTTATTTTAATGGATGATGAAGATAGAGAAAATGAAGGCGATTTAATAATAGCTGCTGAGCACATTAGCGCAGAAGCGATTAATTTCATGGCTACCCATGGCCGTGGTTTAATTTGTTTAACCATGACGCAAGAGCGTTGCGAGCAACTTGATTTACCGTTAATGGTTAAAAACAATGGTGCAGCATTTTCGACTAACTTTACAATGTCGATAGAAGCATCAAAAGGTGTTACAACCGGTATTTCAGCAGCAGATAGAGCGCGTACAGTGCAAGCGGCTATAGCTAAAGGCGCAGTCCCAAGTGATATTGTTCAGCCGGGACATATTTTTCCTATTATGGCGCAACCTGGTGGCGTATTAACTCGCGCAGGACACACTGAAGCTGGCTGTGATTTAGCGCGTTTAGCTGGACTTGAAGCATCATCTGTTATTGTTGAAATACTTAATGCTGACGGCACTATGGCACGTCGCCCTGATTTAGAAGTTTTTGCGAAAGAGCACGATATTAAAATTGGCACCATTGCTGATTTAATCGAATACCGCAACTTAAACGAAACAACAATTGAGCAAGTAGCAAAATGTAAGTTACCAACTGTTCATGGTGAATTTGATTTAGTTACTTACAAAGACACAATTGATGGCCAATTACATTACGTATTGCTCAAAGGCGATATAAAAGATCAAGAGCCGACAAATGTACGTGTACATTTGCAAAGTACCTTTAACGATATTCTACTTTCAGACAGAAGTGCTGACCGTAGCTGGGGTCTTTCTGAAGCAATGGCCTACATTGCTAAAAATGAAGGTGCTTTAGTTATTTTAGGTAAGCAAGAAAGCACTGAAGAGCTAGAGGCAACTGTGAAAGCATTTGCAGCAGCTGATGCTGGCGAAAGCGTTACGCCACGCAAATTCAAAGGTACATCTCGTACTGTTGGCGTAGGTTCGCAAATACTTGCCGATCTTGGAATTAAACAAATGCGATTAATGAGTCGCCCCAAAAAGTACCATGCACTTTCGGGCTTTCATTTAGAAGTTGTTGATTACGTTGAGCCACAATAAGCATCACGCTTAAACTAGGCTATTATTTTATTTTTATGGTATGATGCGCAGCAATTTTTGCGCAATCGCAACCGCTTGAACTTATTTTTAGGGTTATCAAATGAAAATTATTGAAGGTAATAAGTACGCTCCAGGCAAAAAATTTGCCATTGTCATTTCTCGTTTTAATGACTTTATTGGTAGCAGCCTCCTTGCAGGTGCTGTTGATGAGCTAAAACGCACAGGTGGCGTATCAGATGACGACATTACCGTTATTTATGTGCCAGGCGCGGTAGAATTACCTTTAGCGGCTAAACGCGTTGCGGCAAAAAAAGAGTATGATGCAATCATCGCATTAGGCGTAGTGATCAGAGGTGGTACACCACACTTTGACCTAGTTGCTGGCGAATCAAACAAAGGTCTTGCGCAAGTATCACTTGAGTATGATATCCCGGTTGCATTTGGCGTATTAACCACAGAAAGCATTGAACAAGCAATTGAGCGTGCTGGCACCAAAATGGGCAATAAAGGCGGCGAAGCTGCTTTAGGCGCGCTTGAAATGGTTAATGTGTTAGATAAAATTTAAGTTTAAGGAATTTTTGTGAAACCAGCAGCAAGACGTAAAGCACGTATCTTAGCACTCCAAGCCGTTTATTCTTGGCAAATAAGTGGCAATTTAATTGCCGATATCGAACAACAAATGTTGATCGAAACAGACGTTACTAAAATTGATGTTGAATACTTTAAAGATCTAGCGACGGGTGTTGCTGTAAATTACAAGCAACTAGACGAAGCTGTATCACCACATTTAACACGTCCGTTTGATGACTTAGATATGGTTGAGCGTGCAATTTTACGTTTAAGCAGCTATGAGCTTAAGTTCCGTGAAGACGTACCTTATAAAGTTGCTATTAACGAAGGTATTGAACTGGCCAAAATTTTTGGCGCTGAAGACAGCCATAAATTTGTAAACGGTGTACTTGATAAAGCTGTTAAGCATTTACGCAAGTAAGTAAACCGTTAAAGAGGGGAGCCGGCATAGGCCGGCTTTTTTGTGTATGAAGGAATTTGAATTAATTAACCGCTACTTTAAAGGTCGCGGTATCACCCGTCGTGATGTAAACCTAGGTATAGGGGATGATTGCGCTTTAGTAACCGTTCCACAAAACTGCCAACTTGCCGTTACAACAGACACTCTTGTTGCTGGCGTACACTTTTTTGATGATATTTCCCCTCGTGCATTAGGTCACAGAGCGCTTGCTGTTAATTTAAGTGATTTAGCGGCCATGGGCGCTGAGCCAACTTGGGTTTCAGTTGCGTTAACTTTGCCAAGTATTGACCCACAGTGGATTGAAGAGTTTACTGATGGCATGCATGAAATTGCTGAATATTTTAATGTGCAGATTATAGGTGGCGATACAACTCAGGGTCCATTAACCATCACTATTTGTGCGAAAGGGACTGTACCTGAAGGTACTGCACTTCATCGTAGTGGCGCAAAAGTGGGTGATTGGATTTATGTTACGGGTCCGCTAGGTGACGCTGGACTTGCAATTGAGTCTCGCAAGCAAGGTATAAATATTGAGCCAGAGCATTTAAAGTACGTAAATAAACGCTTTGACTTTCCAACCCCACGTGTTGCTGCAGGGCAGGTATTACGAGGCCTAGCATCATCGGCTATTGATGTGTCGGACGGCTTAATCGCTGATTTAAGTCATATACTCGATATGTCACAAGTAAATGCAGTGGTGAATATTGAAAGTATTCCAACTTCAGATGCGATGCAAGCAAGCCTTGATTTTAATCAGCAGCTGCCATTTATTCTCAGTTACGGTGATGATTACGAATTAATTTTTACGGTCCCTGATAGCAATAAAAGTATGTTAGAAATAAAGCTACGCCAGTATGGTGTAGATGCAACATGCATTGGCCAAGTTAAAAGTGGCGATGGCCAAATTGAGCTTTTACACAACGGTGAAAAGTTTGATTTTGAACCGCAGGGTTTTGAGCACTTTGCAAAGGAGCTGGTTTGAACAATAACCGCAAGTTTAATTTAAAGCGTCCACATCAGTTTTTTGATCTGGGCTTTGGGGCAGGGCTTGCCCCTAAAGCGCCCGGTACATTTGAC